>JAYUFN010000268.1:0-4322 GCA_043738705.1 Bacteroidota bacterium | reverse complement strand
TCATGGGAATGGGCGAGCCATTGTTGAATTATAATAATGTTTTAAAATCGATTGAACGCATTTCTGCTGAAGATGGATTGTTTATGAGTCCAAAAAGGATTACGGTTTCTACAGCAGGTGTTGCTAAACAAATTAAACAACTTGGCGACGATAAAGTACGATTCAAACTAGCAGTTTCGCTGCACGCAGCAAACGATAAGAAGCGAAATGAAATTATGCCGATCAACGAAAGCAATAATATTGAAACACTGATTGAAGCACTGAACTATTTTTATAAACAAACACAAAACGAAATCACATTTGAATATATCCTTTTCAAAAATTTCAACGATAGTTTAAAAGATGCTGAAGAATTGGTGAAAATCTATCGCAAAGTACCGGCTGATTTAATCAACATCATTGAATACAATCCTACCGATGCATTTAAATTTGTGAAACCCGATGAAGCTACTACAGAAACGTTCATGAATTATTTAGAACGTAATCGCGTGAATTCGAGGTTAAGAAAAAGCAGGGGTAAAGATATAGATGCGGCTTGCGGACAGCTTGCGAATAAGTCGGCAAATAAATAACAGATTTATTAAAATTAAAAGAACCTCTTCAAAAACCTGAAGAGGTTCTTTTTTATACACTTAGCCAATTCTTTTATTGGAAAAAAATGCTACTAGTTTTTAAATTTTCCGTAGATGGGTTGTCCAGGAAAAATGTGATTAACCGTTTTACCATTCTTCAAGATAACAGACCCATTCACAATTACATATTCAATACCTTCTGAAAATGCAAGTCCTTTTTCAAAGCTTGCTTTATCGGTTACAGTTGCTGCATTAAAAATGGTGATATCGGCATCAGCACCAACTTGTATCCTTCCTTTTTTACGCATTATAGGTGCAATTATTTCGAGTCTCCTCGCCGGCAAGAGCGTCATCTTTTCAATAGCAGTTGAAAGATCAATTACTTTTTCTTCACGCGCATATTTTCCCAATACGCGCGTGAATGTTCCCGCAGTTCGCGGATGTGCCAGAGGTGCATATGGCATACCATCTGATGCGATCATGGTTCCTTTGGAAGCAATGCCTGTTCTAATCCATTCCGGTTTCATTAAATGAATAATTACGATGCCACCAGTTTTTCGGTACGCTTCAAATGTTTCCTTGGAAAGTCTTTCGCCCGTAGCCACCCACTGCAAATCCCCATAAGTGATGCCCATTTTTTTCTGCCATCCCTCATCAAAAAGGGCGCTACCCAAATTGGTAGATGATGCAGTGTAAGGGTATAATTCGGTGCTGATATCAAAACCTTTTTGTTTTGCAGTTTGTACCATCTCTATTCCAATTTTAATTTCGCTAAGACTCATACTATTGATATGAACAATATGCAAAGGTGCTCCTGTAAGCATTGCATCAGAAATTACTTGCTGTACTGAAGCCATACCAATATCTCTTACATGCGTAAAAATGAGTGCCTTAATTTTTCCTGCCAACTCATATATCCTGTAAACTTCTTCCACTTTTGCACCGGGCAAGTAACCAATTGGAACACCAATTCCAATTCCTCCTTCAGCTAGCGCCGATTGAATATTTTTGAGTGTCTGCTGAATTTGTTCATCGTTGAGGCTCTGGTAAAATGTGGGCTTTAGAAATTCATTTATAGAATCTGCTGTGGCACTTATTAAGTGAAATCCGTTTGCCCTGCTATTTTTGTCGATCTGGTATGCTTTAATTGCCTGAGATCTTTCGAATGGCCAGCAAACACTCGCTCCATAATTGATCAAAGATTTTGATTGCATCGACTGATACCATTTTGCAATAGCGCCCATTCCCCACTCCAGTTCCAAAGCAGTAGTAACACCGTCATGCATTTGATATTCCTGTTCTTTATTGGTAATGCCATGTACGTGCAAGTCAATAAAGCCTGGAGCTACAACCAGTCCGCTTACGTCGATTGTTTCCCTTCCTTTTAGCGGCGCTACAGAAATGGCAACAATTTTATGATCGCGGATCCCAACATTTCTGATGGCATCTAATTTAGTTTCCGGATCAATAACTCTACCTCCTGATAACACCAGATCGAATTCGGGTTTTGCTTGCGCAATTGAAAGCTCAGAAAAACCAATCAAAATCAGAAATGAAAAAAATACATTTTTAAATGACTTCCTCATAGATACAATTTTAAAATTTTGTTTATTACAGTTTAGGTTAATTTGCTTTGCAGATAATTCTACTTCAACTAAATGTATTCCTGTGATGCGACTCAATATTTTATGATCCTAGTTGATTTAAAGATAAATCTTTTTAAAAGACTACCTTTACAATTCCTGTTGCAAAACAGCAAACTTAAAAACATGCAAAAACGTACAGACAATTTCGACAAGTTCGGAAAAAAGAAGGGCAGTGCCGTTAAGGAAGAATACCGCCAAGCAAAAAAGAAAATCAAAGCAGAAGCTAGAGCCGCCGGCGACGCAATGCGACTAAAAAAGAAAAATGCCAAGCTGGGCATTGTTACTGAAGAACCTAAAAAAACAAATCCGCGTTTTCCAAAAAGGGCACCAGGTGCCAGTCGCGAAGAATATCGTGAACGCAAAGAAAATACCAAGAACATTGGCAAACCTGCTCCTCATCCAAAGCCGCAAGCAATGGATCAGGCTGCTGCAGATAGTGATGCTCCACGTTCAAAAAGAGCAGGTGCGCGTCCTCCAAAAGCTGGAAGAGTTGCAAAAGATGCTCCCAACAAAGACGGAGGCAAACCGGGTTTCAATGGCAGACCCGCAAACAAATCATCACGTGAGCCATTAGAACAAACCGATAGCAATTCTCCTGATAACATCATGCCTTTGAATAAATTTATTGCGCATGCTGGTGTATGTGGTAGAAGAGAGGCAGCAGAATTGGTGAAAGATGGAAAAGTGACTGTGAATGGCGACAAAATTTTTGAGCCGGGTTATAAAGTTTCAGGTAGAGACAAAGTAGTTGTGAAGGGTAATCAAGTTTATTTGCAAAAAAATTCTGTTTATATTTTATTGAATAAACCGAAAGATTTTATTACTACTGCCAGCGACCCTCAAGGCAGAAAAACGGTAATGGATATTGTAAAAAATGTTACGCCCGAAAGAGTTTACCCAGTGGGTCGTTTGGACAGGAATACTACTGGTGTTTTATTATTGACCAATGATGGAGAACTGGCGCAAAAATTAACCCACCCATCTTACGAAGTAAAGAAGATCTACGAAGTAACACTCGATAAACCCGTATCTAAAAAAGATATGGAAGCCATTATAAACGGGGTAACGCTCGAAGATGGTTTGATCGTGGCCGATTCGGTTGCTTATGCAGACTCAAAAGATAAGACTGTTGTAGGCATTGAAATTCATAGTGGCAGAAACAGAATTGTTCGACGCATATTTGAACATCTGGGATATGATGTAAAAAATCTTGACCGCGTGATGTTCGCCAACTTAACCAAGAAAAATGTGGAACGTGGTAAATTTCGTTTCCTCGCAGAAAAAGAAGTTCGTTTGCTTAAGTTCATGAACAAATCTTTTATCCGCAAATCAAAACTTACTAAAGACAGCGAAGATAGTTTTGAATAGAAAAATATTTCCATGCACTTTGATATTTTATTTGAAAACAAAGCATTCATAGCTATCAATAAACCATCGGGCTTATTGAGCATTCCAGACCGAAAGGGAGCGGAAGTTTCTTTGAAAGATCTACTCAAAGAAAAGTATGGCGCTATTTATACGGTACATCGCTTAGACAAAGAAACCAGTGGCATCATCATCTTTGCAAAGACCGAAGAAGCACATAAAGAATTATCACTTTTGTTTGAAGGAAGATCGATGGAAAAATATTATGTGGGACTGGTATATGGCAATATGTTTGAGCCAAAGGGCAGTATCGATGCGCCCATCATGGAGCATCCCGGCAAAACCACTAAGATGATGACGCATGCAAAAGGAAAAGTTTCGATCACTGATTATGATGTGATAGAAGCATTTCGTTCCTATTCGTGGGTACAGTTTCAAATTCATACAGGGCGTACGCATCAGATTAGAGTGCACATGCAACATATCGGACACAGCATTGTTTGCGATCCAATTTATGGCGATGCAAAACCCATTTTATTATCGGCATTGAAACGCAATTTCAAGCTAGCAAAAGTTGCAGATGAAGAGCGCCCGATCTTAAACCGACTAGCACTCCACTCGCAACGTTTAAAGTTTACATTGAACGATGAAACTTTTGAATTAGAAGCAGAAGTTCCAAAAGACCTCAGAGCTGTATTGCAGCAATTGAGGAAGTGGAAGGGGTGATTATTTTTTTGCC
>JAYUFN010000267.1:0-4327 GCA_043738705.1 Bacteroidota bacterium | reverse complement strand
ACCCATTAACATACTAAAAATACGGTCTGCTTCGAAGGCACTATCGATAGTAACCTGTTTAAGTGTTCTGCGGGCAGGGTCCATAGTAGTTTCCCACAATTGATCGGCGTTCATCTCACCTAAACCCTTGTATCGTTGTGTATTTACTGTATCATCTTTACCTCCACCCAGCTTTTCGATCCATTGTTTACGTTGCTCTTCGGAGTAAGCATATTCCTGTTCTTTCCCTTTTTTAACAAGATATAGTGGTGGTTGTGCTATATAAACATATCCCTGTTCAACCAGTTCTTTCATATAACGGAATATAAAAGTCAGGATAAGTGTGGCAATATGCGATCCATCAACGTCGGCATCGGTCATGATGATGAGTTTATGATAACGCAGTTTCACAATATTCAATGCCTTCGGATCATCAGGAGTACCAACGGTTACACCCAAAGCGGTGTACATATTTCTAATCTCTTCGTTTTCGTAGATCTTGTGCTCCATTGCTTTCTCCACGTTCAGGATTTTACCCCTCAAAGGAAGAATGGCTTGGTAGCTTCTATCGCGCCCTTGTTTAGCGGTACCACCTGCCGAGTCGCCTTCCACAAGGTATAGCTCACATTTTTCGGGATCACGCTCAGAGCAATCGGCTAGTTTACCGGGTAAACCACCGCCGCTCAGTACCGTTTTACGCTGTACCATGTCGCGCGCTTTCTTAGCAGCAACGCGGGCTTGTGCAGCCAAAATAATTTTAGAGATCACATTCTTAGCTTCACGTGGATTTTCTTCCAAGAAGGCTTCTAATGCACGTGCTACAGTAGTTTGAACAATACCGCTCACTTCACTGTTACCCAATTTTGTTTTTGTTTGTCCCTCAAACTGCGGTTCAGGAACTTTTACAGAAATGATGGCACTTAATCCTTCCCTGAAGTCATCACCTTCAATGGTCACTTTGGCTCTCTCAAACAATCCTTGCTTATCCCCATAGGTTTTGAAAACCCTGGTCAACGCCTGACGAAAACCAGTAACGTGTGTACCACCTTCGATGGTATTGATATTGTTAACGTACGAGAAGATGTGTTCTTTAAAGTCATTGTTATAAGTCAGTGCTACTTCTACCGCAACATTCGAAGCTTCGTCGTGCCCATCAACATATAAAGGGGCGGGAATCAATGGCGTTCTGTTGCCGTTTCTATCAAGCATTTCTACAAATTCAACGATACCTCCTTCGCTATAGAAATTCTTTGAATAAGCAATACCACTCTCATCTAGATCGCGTAAATCAAGCAAAGTAATACTGATTCTTCTATTCAAAAAAGAAAGTTCTCTAAGCCTTCCTTCCAAAATCTCTCTCTTGTAAACTGATTCTTGGAAAATGGTTAAGTCGGGCCAGAAGTGAACGTAGGTACCAGTTTTATCGCTTAATCCGATTTCCCTTACAGCATATTGTGGTACACCAATTTTGTATTCCTGTTCAAATATTTTTCCTTCGCGATGCACATTCACAATCAGCGTGCTACTGAGTGCGTTTACACAACTCACACCCACACCGTGTAAACCACCCGAAACCTTATACGTGTTCTTATCAAATTTACCACCAGCGTGTAACACCGTCATAACCACTTCAAGGGCAGAGCGCTTTTCTTTGGTATGCATTGCAGTTGGAATACCACGGCCATCATCCTGAACGCTAATTGAATTATCCTCGTGAATGGTAACATTAATATTCTTGCAGTATCCCGCCAATGCCTCATCGATTGAGTTATCCACTACTTCATAAACCAAATGGTGCAAACCTTTTACACCAATATCGCCAATATACATCGCGGGCCTTTTTCGAACAGCCTCCAAACCTTCTAAAACTTGAATACTGTCGGCGCCATAATTCTTATTTTGTTCTGCGTTATTCTCTAATTGTTCCTGGGTCATAAATGCTTATCAGTCCTGTGTTTAATGAAATTGTCAGAAGTGGACAAAGCTAATGAAAAATAGGGTCTTTTGAGGCATAAAAAATGGCTATTTATCCACTTTCGGGCGAGTAAAACGGTGCTCAAATCTCCAAACCCACTGAATTGTCAGATAAGGGTAAAATCTGGCTTCAAAAGGGTTCAAACGGCTAATTGTACCCTACTTTAACAAAGGCTAAGTTGCAAATTAGATGTTTATACATTAAATTTGTATTCGATGACTCAGGTAATGGATATATTAAAATTGGCACATAAAGGTGGTATTGAGCCGAGTATGGACTTATTGTACGAAAAAAAGCAGCAGATCCCTGGCTCTATTCAATATAAGATTAATCGATTTTATGCACAGAATTCATGGGTAGCCGAAGATACTGGTATGCTCGTGTATCATTACAATGATAAAAAACCCGAAGAAAATTTTTTAGAGCTTCGTTATTGCACAACAGGAAACAGGTATTGTGAATCAAAAGATTGCGGTTTATGTAACCAGCTTCCTACCAATAATTGTGCTGGAAAGCATCAAACCGTAGATGTCTACCATTTTCATTTTACTGCAACTTTCCTGAACCAGTTTGTACACAATGTGAAACTGAGTAATCAAAAGGACGAAGTATTGGCTTTCAAATATCCCAATGCTTTTACAAAAGTATTTCCTGTGTCGTTGCGCAAACGTAATGTGCTCGATGAGCTGTTGAATCATAGTTATTCTGGTTCGACAGAGAACATTTTTGTGAATGCTAAAGTGCACGAATTATTGGTGTATAGCCTTGAATGTTTGGTTGACGAAAAAGAAGAAGGGTTTACTTGCAAATTTTTGGCCGATGAAAGTGGACGTGAAAGAATTTATAAAGCCCGCGAAATTTTATTACAGCATATTGGCGACCCGATCACTATCAAAGAATTGAGTCGTAAAGTAGCGATGAACGAATGCTATGTTAAAAAAGGTTTCAAAGAAATATTTGGAACCACGATCTTTGATTTTTATCAGCAACAACGTATGGAGCACGCCAAATATCTCTTATACGAAAAAGGATTAAGCGTAACAGATGTATCTGCATTGTTGGGCTATTCTTCAATCTCGCACTTTTCTGCAGCTTTCAAAAAGCATACAGGGTTGAAGCCCTGTGAATTGCTGAAGTGATGAAGAATGATGGCTGGTATGAAGCCATTTGTTTATTCCCTTATCTTTATTTTCTAAACTAAACTTATGAGGCAAATCCTTGCGATAGCTAGCTTGTTTGCATTGTGTTCTTGTGCAAAAAATAAAGTAGACACCATCATCCATCATGCAGTTATTTATACGGTTGATTCAACTTATACCATTGCTGAAGCGATGGCAGTAAAAGATGGAAAAATTATGGCCACAGGCACCAACGATGCCATTCAAAAAAATTATAGCGCAGCAGAAAATATCGATGCCGCTGGAAAAACAATTTATCCAGGGTTTATTGATGCGCACGCACACTTTGTTGGTTATGGTAAATCCTTGTTCCAAGTTGATCTATATGGTACAACCAGCTGGGAAGAAGCAGTGGAAAGAGTGAAAACTTTTGCCGCAAAAAATCCTACCATTCCATGGATTCAAGGAAGGGGCTGGGATCAAAATAAATGGCCTGGCAAAACTTACCCAACCAATGCATTATTAAATCAATTATTTCCAAATAAGCCCGTTGTATTACAGCGTATTGATGGGCACGCTTCCATCGCCAATCAAAAAGCAATGGATCTTGCAGGTATCAAAGCAGGACAAACTATTGTTGGTGGAGCGATTGAAGTGAAAGATGGGAAATTAACTGGCGTGTTGATCGATAATGGAGATGATAAAGTGTATCAACAAATTCCCGAGCCAACTAAAGAAACTTATTTGCAGTGGTTGAAAGCTGCAGAAAAAAATTGTTTCGAACAAGGACTAACCACAGTTACTGATTGTGGCTTGAGTTATCAGGATGTAGATGCAATCGATACCCTTCAACAAGAAGGTAAAATTGAGTTGCGCCTCTTTGTGATGTTGAGCGATAACGATGCTAATCTTTCAAAATATTTACAACGGGGGCCTTATAAAACAGATAAACTTTTTGTGAACGGATTTAAAGTATATGCCGATGGAGCCCTTGGTAGCAGAGGGGCCTGCCTTATTCAACCGTATCAAGATAAAGCAGGTTGGCAGGGATTTTTATTACGCAATAAATCGCATTACGATTCTCTTGCAAATGTATTATCAACTACTAAATGGCAAATGTGTACACACGCGATTGGGGATAGTGCCAACAGAGAAATTTTACATGTTTATAATAAATATTTGAAAGGAAAAAATGATCGACGCTGGCGCATAGAGCACGCACAGATCGTGAATCAAAACGATTTTAATTTATTTG
>JAYUFN010000266.1:0-4328 GCA_043738705.1 Bacteroidota bacterium | reverse complement strand
TTACCGGGTATATCAGAACAGTAAAACGAGATATCTTTTTTAGTATTTGCGGATGTGATAATGGTATCATCCCAATAAAGTAAGTGTCTAAAATCGGGCTGCCTGTTACTCAGTTGAGTTTTATTTTCATACGATGGGGCACTGAATTCTCTTTGTGATTGAAGACCCTTAAAATCTAATACTACCGCTTGAGGATCTAATTCATAGCCTTCCATTTTACCATTGTAGGTTGTTAGATTTACGATTCCATTATAATTTGTATTCCCTAAGAAATACATCCTCTCAACGATTTCTATTTTTCTAATCTTTAAAGGATCGTATTCCATACATTTATTTAGATCAGCTATTGGATACCCGTCAAGAAGAATTAATGGTTGATTATTGAAATATCTTTTTTGTACATTATCATATACAGAGATATCGAAATTGCCATTCAGTTTAGTGAGTTTAACTGGAACAATAAATTCTCTAAATACTTCTTCGAGTGTTGTAAACCTAGAATAGTCGTCTAATAAATAAGTATTATCTGCTTTGTAATAGAATGTACTTGTATCAATTACCTGATTGATAAAACTGTTACTATAATTTAAATTAAAATAGTTCTGCACTTGCAAGTCTCTGTTGTAATGCGACATTTCAAATTTATAATCTGGGCTATAAACTATTGGTCGTTTGATATCTGTTATAATAGATTTGATGAATGGATTTTCGATCTCTATTTTATAATTAAATGCGTTGTCCTTTTCAATTTGCGCAATTACCTGGTCATCGTTATAGAAATCTGGGAACTGAAATTTAATTAAGCCGTTTTTATCACTTTTCGAAGAACGGAATTGCGTTCTTCTACTAGCCATTGAGAGGTAGGCATTCACACCGTTGGGTGTAAAATTATCTTTCAGCGAAACAACTTTTCCTGTGATAATTTTCCCGTCTATTTCAGGCAAATATTGGAAAGACGGGTTAGTATTACTCAAAATATTTTCCCATTGGAACCTTCTCCATCCATTGGTTAACATTAAATTGTCCATCGCTTCAAAACGGCCATCATCATTAATATTGAAATAATTATTTGGCGACTCTACTTTTCCGGTTAAATCGGAAGTTAGCCATATATAATTCTGAATAGTTGATTCGTCAACATTTTGCAATGAGTCGACTCTATAAACCGACATTGATAAATTAGCGGATGTTTTAATACCCCTCTCTAGCGCAGTTTCAATTTGTAAGTTTACTTTATTCCGAGTACTGTAATCATGCGAATCTAACTTTGCTGCAAAGTTTAGATTATTAGTAGGAAATTTGAAATAAAGCCTTTCGCAAACAGGATTTCTTTTCTCATCAAAAATTGTAATAGTGTTGATGCCATCACCAAGTTTCGATATTGGTACCGAATATTCAGCGAGCCCGTGAATCAGCGTTGTTTTTAGAAAAGTTTTTACTACGCCTCTGCTATGAATTAATAAATAAACTGTGGATCCATTCACCTGCTTACTTGCTATTTGAACTTTTAAAGTATCATTTTGCTTTTCCGGATCAATTAATTGCATCACATATCCCTGATTAAAAGCAGTGGGAAGACTTTGAGAAATTTGTTTGCCGGAAGGGAGATCCAGCCGAATGCTATATTGATGCCCTGTTATTGGTTTAAAACTAAAATTACCAATTCCAAATTTGAAAGACTTTACTGAAGCCACGGTTTCTCCGTACTCATTTAGTATAAATCCTTTTGATTGAATTCCGTTGCCAAAGGGGTCAGATAATTTGAAAGCAATTTTATTGGATAAGTCATTTACAATATTGCCACCTTCAGGAAATACTTGAATCTTAAATGCTTCATTTGGATTATTCGATAAAATTTCCAATGTTTTCTTTGTATTAAAAACTGCAATCGTTTTTTGAAAGAAAAAATCAGTACTATAATTTTTCATCCAATTGGTATAAGCTCTCAATGTATAATATCCCGAATTGATGTTTCCAGGTAGGGCTATTGAGCCTGATCCAAAACCATTTTTTAGAGCAACTTTTTCTTGAACAATGGCTTTCGAATTATTATCCAAAATTTCAATATATGCGATCGTGCTTATTGCGATTGGTAAATGAAAAAATGCATCCACATTATAAACCTTAAACCAACAAATTTCGTTTGCTAGATAGGTAGATTTGTCTGTATGCAAAAATATTTTTTCTTCAAGATGGTTTGAAGAATAGTTTACCAGTTGCTGTGGTAAAATATCTTTTTCAATTTCCTGTGCACTAACTGTAGATGGTTTCGATAAGATCGAAATCAACCCCATCCAAACAATCAATATTTTATATTTATACATAAGATAGTTCTTAATTATGGCCAATAGATAGGTTTGATGTTAGTGCCGAAAAAAGTGCAGTCAACACAATCTGGCATGCCGAAATAATAGGATAAAATTCCACCAAATGGGCTTGATTTAGCTACATAAGTTGGTAATAGTTGTTTTTGAACTGCAGTAATAGAATCTACATTATTAAGCACCTCTTTTTGAATGCAAGGTGTTACATATTTCCAATCAGCTAATTGATCATTTCGAACAAAAATTCTGGATTCCTGAACCTGACACACGTCAATATATCCGATTACTGGTTCTGAAGGATTCGACACACACAAAATGTTTCCAACTAATTCCGACGGTTGGGCATCAAATACAGAGCCAGTTCCTTCAGTATTTTTTTTCATTTTCTGTAAATAGTTGTACCTACCCAAACTCAAACTGTATTGTCTGGTATTGATGCTATAGAGTTGGCTCAACTTAACAGAACCAGCCGAAATAAAATTCAGGGGTAAGAATATTTTATTATCACTAAGACTAACAGTAGAGCCTAAAAGAATGTTTGAAGAATTTTCTGTTGGCCAGCATTTATAGATAGCTGAATTAATTGTAATCAATAATGGGTCGAAATACACGAGATCATATTTAATACCGCCGGCTGTGTTTAATTGACGATACTTTAAATATTGCATAAAGGGCGAATGGTATTCCCAAGTCTCTGTATAATCCCATTGATAGTATTTATTTAGATTCGTAGGATCGTGTGTATTGATATACAATTGTAGACCTGTATTATCCTGTTTCCAACTTACACTGTCAATAGCAGGAGTTGATTGTACCGCAACCAATTCAGACAAATAATTTTTTCCATCTTTGGTAAGGATATTGAGTCTGTATTTTTTTGATTTGTTCAAGTTTAATCCCAAAGCAGTATAGTTGCCTGAAAGGGATTCTTTTAAATATACTTTTGAATTATCATCACCGTCTACCGTAACGATTGCACCTTTTTCATATACAATTAACGGGTTGTCCAGTTTTACGGTTCTTTTTAAAAGGATGTTAGTGGTGCCACTGCCTGAATTAATAACGCCTTCTACCACAAGGTATCCGGTGGTAGGCGAGATGACAGGAGATACATACTTTTCCTTGCAACCCAGTGTTGCAGCCAGTATGAATAAATATAGATATACTTTTTTCATGTTAGTTTATTTGAACCTGATATTAAGATTGATATAAGGAATTGCACTTCCAAATATGGAAAGTTTGTATCCGTTTACATGCCCATTTTCTGAAACATAATAAACAGAATAAGGATTCTTTCTACCCGTTAAATTATATACCCCGATCGACCATGAGTTATGAAATAATTGTTTCACTTTGTGATTCCCATCTATATTCAAAGAAACATCAGCTCTAAAATAATCGGGAATCCGATATGCATTTCTGTCGGCATAAAGCGTCCGCATGGAGCCACCATAGTTAAATAAACCTACTGGTAAAGTAATTGGCCTTCCAGTACTATAATTGCCATTTAAAGAAACGCTCACACGGTGACTGAATTTATAATTTGTAATAATTGTTACATCATTTGGTTTGTCGTAATTGGCAGGATACGCTGTACCCTTATTTATTAATTCACCAGCATTTGGATCGTTTTGTTGTAATAAAATCCTAGACCAAGTATAACTAATCCAACCATTTAATTTTCCGGTAACTTTTTTCAATAAAAACTCAACACCGTATGCTTTTCCTTTAGTACCGATCACATCTGTTTCGATATGATGGTTCATCACTAAAACAGCACCACTTTTATAATCTAAATAGTTCTCGATTGTTTTATAGTAAACCTCAACAGAGGTTTCGATTGTATTTGATTTTAGATTTTTATAAATACCCAACGAAATTTGATTACCTAATTGTGGTTTAATATTTGGATCGCTCAGTTTCCATATATCAGTAGGGGCCATGGCACTGGTATTAGAAAGTGAGTGAATGTATTGACGTTGTGAATTGAAACCACCTTTTAAG
>JAYUFN010000265.1:0-4337 GCA_043738705.1 Bacteroidota bacterium | reverse complement strand
ATCCTAGCATCAATACTTTTTCAGTATCAAAATCCTGCACAATAGCAGGAACGAGTGCATCAGCATATTTACTAAAATCTATTTTCATGCTTCAATTTTATTGGTCATAGATACGACTCATTTATTAAATCCTTACAATGATACCTTTTTCGTTTAAATAATTTTTTAATTCAGGTATTCCAATTTCCTTAAAATGAAAAATACTGGCAGCTAAAGCAGCATCGGCTTTGGCATTTTGAAATACCTCTACAAAATGATCCATTGTTCCACCGCCACCCGATGCAATTACCGGAACAGGCAATTGACTTGCCACTAATGAAGTAATCTCCAACGCAAAACCTTGCTTGGTACCATCATGGTTCATTGAGGTTAGTAAAATTTCGCCTGCGCCAAGATCTACAGCCTGTTTTGCCCAATCGATACAACTAGTTTCAGTTTTAACCCTTCCCCCATTCAAATATACATACCAATTCCCGTCAGCTTCTAGCTTGGTATCAATAGCGAGTACCACACATTGGCTGCCAAACTCTTTGGCTAGATCATTTATCAATTGAGGATTTTTAAATGCAGATGTATTAACAGATATTTTATCAGCACCATTTTGTAATAAAATACGCACGTCATCCACACTACTGATTCCACCTCCCACAGTAAAGGGGATATTGATATTGTGAGAGATCCGATTAACCAGATGACTTAGTGTTTTACGCTTTTCATTGGTTGCTGTAATATCCAAGAACACTAATTCATCAGCACCCTGAGTTGCATAAAACGCCCCTAGCTCAACGGGATCGCCGGCATCCCGAATATTTTCGAAATTCACACCCTTTACAGTACGACCATCCCGGATATCCAAACATGGTATGATTCTTTTTGTAAGCATCTCCCAAATAAAAGTTTAATGTTATAATAAGTGCTTTAATTCTGACAGCGAAATTCTTCCTTCATAAATTGCTTTCCCAACAATTGCACCAGAACAACCTATTGCTTTTAAAGCATACAAATCATCCATCGAGCTCACACCACCACTTGCAATAAACCAAAGTTTTGGAAATTTTTTCAAAATATTTTTATAAAGTTCTAGTGAAGGTCCTTCCAGTTTTCCATCTTTACTTACATCAGTACAAAAAACTTGTTGAACACCACTTTCAATATACTCTTTTAAAAAATCGTAGATTAGGATATCCGTTGTTTCCAACCAGCCACCCACCGCTATCTTTTCTGATTTTACATCCGCACCTAGTATGAATTTATCCGGTCCATAACTATCAATCCAACTTTTAAATGTTTCAGGTTCTTTTACTGCAAGGCTCCCAATTGTTGCAAATGCAGCGCCAGATTCGAATACAATCTTGAGGTCTTTATCTTTTTTAATACCCCCACCAAAATCGATACTTAAAGTAGTAAAGGCTGCAATCTCTTGCAATACAGCCCAGTTCTTTACGGTACCCGCTTTTGCTCCATCTAGATCTACTAGGTGCAACCTCTTTAAACCTGCAGCTTCAAAAGATTTGGCAACTTCCAAAGGGTTCTCGTTGTAAATTGTTTTTTGAGTATAATCACCCTGCGTTAAACGAACGCACTTACCGTCGATAATATCTATTGCTGGAATAATTTCCATTATAATTTTCTTTAACTAAAGTTGAATGAAATTTTTTAGAATTTGTTCCCCACCCACAGCACTTTTTTCAGGGTGGAACTGAACCCCGTAAAAATTATTTTTGTGTAATGCTGCACTATATTTCAATGCGTAATCAGTTGTTGCAATGGTATGTTCTCCCAAAGCGGCATAATATCCGTGAACAAAATAACAATAACTATTTTCTTTTACGTTATTGAAAAGTTTAGTTTTTAAATCAAAAATATTATTCCATCCTATTTGCGGAACTTTTATACCTGGTTGTGTAATAGTATCGGGGGTAAATTTTTTAACTTGTTCTTCAAATATCCCCAAGCAACTGGTGTTATTTTCTTCACTGGAAGCACACATCAAATGCATTCCCAAGCAAATACCCAATACCGGCTGTTTTAGATTTTTTATTACTTGATCAAGCCGTCTCTCGCGTAAATAATTCATAGCGGTGCTGGCTTCACCTACCCCAGGAAAAATTACTTTATCTGCCGTTTTAATTAATGACTCATCATCAGTAACTATTGCCTCAACACCTATTCTTTCCAATGCATACAACACCGATTGTATATTACCTGCATTATATTTTATAATAATCAATTTCATTTATTTCACGAATATGTCAATTCTCTTTTATTGGATAGTGCCAATAAACTGTTTAACAGATGATTCAATATCAGTACAATTCTCCATGGCTTTCACAAATGCGGTTCCAATAATCGCTCCACTTGCAAATTTACAGGCCGACTCAAATGTTTCTCTATCCTTAATACCAAAACCAACTAATACGGGATTGCGTAATTGAAGTAATTGCAACTTTTGAAGATATTTTTCTACGGCATTAAAATCTTTGTCGCTTCCTGTAGTAGCAGAAGAACTTACCGCATATAAAAATCCATTACTCAAACCATCAAGTTTTTTTACTCTTTCATCAGAAGTTTCAGGTGTTACAAGAAATATAAAATCGAGACCGTATTTTTTTATAATTGCACCATATTCCATTTCGAATTCGTACTCGGGAAGATCGGGTAAAATTAAGCCATCAATTCCAACTGCTTTTGCATCGGCACAAAATTTTTCAAACCCGTATTGCAAAACGGGATTCATGTACCCCATCAAAAGTGTTGGAAGGCTGATAGATTGTCGGAAGTTTTTTAACTGTTCAAATAAAACAGCAATAGTCATTCCATTAGCCAACGCAACATTACCACTAGCCTGAATAACAGGGCCATCCGCCAAAGGATCGCTATAAGGCATCCCCAGTTCAATAATATCGGCACCATTGCTTTCTAGTGATTGCATCACTTCAATGGTACTATTTAAATGCGGATATCCTGCCGTGCAATATACATTGAGTATCCTTTTATGCTTTCGAGCAAACAATTCTTTTAAACGACTCATCTTCCAATTATATTTTTAGTCTACCAGGTTTAGTTCTTTGATATAAGTAGCTAGATCTTTATCGCCTCTTCCACTTAAACAAACTACAACCCGATCTGTTGGTTTTAAATTTAACCTACCCAGCACAGCAAAAGCATGTGCTGTTTCTAAAGCAGGAATAATTCCTTCCGTTTTACTAACATGCAAGGCAGCTTGTAAAGCCTCATCATCTGTAGCGCTCAAAAATGTACCACGACCGGAATCAAATAAATTTGCATGCAATGGCCCAACTCCAGGATAATCTAATCCAGCAGAAATACTATGTGGCTCAACCACTTGCCCGTCGGCAGTTTGCATCAACAAACTCTTACTGCCATGAAGAATTCCAGGTGTTCCCAATTGTGTAGTTGCAGCGCTCATGCCACTGTGTACTCCATGTCCTGCAGCTTCTACTGCTATTAATTGCACAGAAAGTTCATCTAGAAAATGATAAAATGCTCCAGCTGCATTGCTGCCACCACCTACACAAGCAACAACATGTGAAGGCAATTCATTACCAGTTTTTTCTTTCAACTGCCAGCGGGTTTCCTCACTGATAACACTTTGAAAACGCGCAACCATGTCAGGATATGGATGCGGACCAACCACACTTCCGATAATGTAATGTGTATCATGAGGGTTGTTGATCCAATCTCGAATAGCTTCATTGGTAGCATCTTTTAAAGTTCTACTACCGCTCAGTGCTGGTATTACTTTTGCACCTAGCATACGCATCCTAGCAACATTTGGAGCCTGACGTTCAATATCTTTTTCACCCATATAAACGATACATTCCATTCCCTTCAATGCACAAACTGTTGCAGTGGCAACACCATGCTGACCTGCACCCGTTTCTGCAATAATCCTAGTCTTTCCTAGTTTGCGTGCTAAAAGAATTTGTCCGATGGTGTTATTGATCTTGTGAGCACCGGTATGACAGAGGTCTTCTCTTTTCAAATAAATAGAAGCGTTAAATTCCTTGCTCAATCGCTCAGCAAGAAATAAAGGAGTTGGGCGACCCACATAATCCTTGAGTAAATAATGAAACTCTTTTTGAAAAGCAGGTTCGTATATTAACTCCAAGTATCTTGCTTTTAAATCTTCCACATTTCTGTGTAACATTTCAGGAATATAGGCGCCTCCAAATTTTCCGTAATAACCTTGTTCATTTGGGTGTTGATATGTTTCTGTACTTATCATCATAGAAATTATTTTTATTGCGCTTTTATTTCTTTCACAAAAGCACTTATTTTTTCCATATTTTTTATTCCAGCTGCAATTTCAAATT
>JAYUFN010000264.1:0-4343 GCA_043738705.1 Bacteroidota bacterium | reverse complement strand
TGTTTATAGAAACGCATCCCAACCCCGCTATTGCCAAAAGTGATGGTGCAAATATGCTTCGCTTAGACCTTTTAGAGCCATTACTCGAACAACTAGTTAAATTGAGAAGAGCAGTGATTTAGTCAATGATAGATTACCAATTTTTAATTGGGTTTCTTCTACCTGCCATGATATAACTTTTAATGTTGATCCAAAAAGCGAGGATCATATAAATGAGTAGAGGGGAACCTAAAGTAAGGAATGAAATATAAATAAACCACATCCTTATTTTTGAACTGGCGAGTCCAAATTTCTCGCCAATTGCTGAACAAACCCCAAACGCGTGCATCTCTAAGTTTTCCCGAATTTTTTGCATGATGATCGTTTTTAAATGTGAGGGGAATCGTAATAACATAAAATTAGACAAATGAATTGAATAATTGTTTAAAACAGTTTTTAGCCTGAGACTGTTTTAACGTAAATTCGCGCATCTTAGGACGGAGTTAACAAAAAGGAATCTTCCTCACAAAATATAAATTTTTCAGACTATGGCTTTTGATATCGAAATGATCAAAAAACTGTATGCAGAGATGCCCGCAAAAGTAGATGCGGCACGTACAGCGCTGGGTAGACCTCTTACCCTTTCAGAGAAAATATTGTTTGCGCACTTACACACGGATCAACCATTGAGCGGTTTTGAACGTGGTAAGCATTATGTAGATTTTGCTCCGGATCGAGTGGCAATGCAGGATGCAACTGCTCAAATGGCTTTATTACAATTTATGCAGGCTGGACGACCTACAGTTGCCGTTCCATCTACTGTACATTGCGATCACTTGATCACAGCTAAAGTAGAAGCCAAACAAGATTTGCAGGTAGCGAATGCAGAAAGTAAAGAAGTTTACGATTTTCTGGCCTCTGTTTCTAATAAATATGGTATCGGTTTCTGGAAACCAGGTGCAGGCATTATTCACCAGGTTGTATTAGAAAACTACGCATTTCCAGGAGGCATGATGATCGGAACCGATTCTCACACCGTAAATGCTGGTGGATTAGGTATGATTGCCATCGGGGTAGGCGGTGCTGACGCTTGTGATGTAATGGCAGGCTTGCCTTGGGAACTAAAATGGCCTAAACTGATTGGTATAAAATTAATAGGCAAATTGAGCGGATGGACAGCTCCTAAAGATGTGATCTTGAAAGTTGCAGGTATTCTTACTGTAAAAGGTGGAACCGGTGCAATTGTTGAATATTTTGGCGAAGGTGCTACCAGTATGAGCTGTACGGGCAAAGGTACCATTTGTAATATGGGTGCAGAAATTGGTGCTACTACTTCCACTTTTGGTTACGACGCCAGCATGAGCAGGTATCTCTCTGCAACTGGTCGTGCAGATATCGCTGCCGCAGCTGATACAGTGAAAGATTATTTAACTGCAGATGCAGAAGTTTACGCAAATCCTTCTCAATATTTCGACGAGGTGATCGAGTTAGATTTGAGCACCTTAGAACCACACTTGAACGGACCATTTACTCCAGATTTAGCTACTCCAATTTCTAAAATGAAAGAAGTTGCTGCTGCAAATGGATGGCCTACAAAAATTGAAGTAGGTTTGATCGGAAGCTGCACAAACTCTTCTTATGAAGATATTAGTAGAGCAGTTAGTCTTGCAAAACAACTTGATGCAAAAGGCTTGAAACTGGCGGCAGAATTCAAAATCACTCCGGGCTCTGAGCAAGTACGTTATACCATCGCACGAGATGGATTCTTAACTGTATTTGAAGGAATTGGTGCTGATGTTTTTGCAAATGCATGCGGACCCTGTATCGGTATGTGGGATCGTGTAGGTGCTGAGAAAAAAGAAAAAAATACGATCGTTCATAGCTTTAATAGAAACTTTGCTAAACGTGCTGATGGCAATCCGAATACTTATGCATTCGTTGGATCACCTGAATTAGTAACTGCATTGGCTATTGCGGGTGATTTAACTTTCAATCCAATTACTGATACGCTTACAAATAATAAAGGCGAACAAGTAAAACTGGATGAACCAACCGGGCAAGAATTACCAGTACAAGGATTTGCTGTAGAAGATGCAGGTTATCAGGCACCAGCTGCGGATGGGAATGCTGTTAATGTTGCTGTAGATCCTGCAAGTAAGCGCCTTCAATTATTGGATCCTTTTGCCGCATGGGATGGTAAAGATCTGAAAAAATTGAAACTGCTAATCAAAGCAAAAGGCAAGTGCACAACTGACCATATTTCAATGGCAGGTCCGTGGTTAAAATTCCGGGGGCACCTCGATAATATTAGTAACAATATGCTGATTGGTGCAGTAAATTATTATAATGAGAAGACAGACCATATCAAGAATCAATTAACAGGCGAATACGGACCAGTTCCATCAACTCAGCGTGCCTACAAAGCAGCTGGAATCGGAAGCATCGTTGTTGGTGATGAGAACTATGGCGAAGGAAGCAGCCGTGAACACGCAGCGATGGAACCTCGACATTTAGGTGTTCGTGTGGTATTAACCAAATCATTTGCTCGTATCCACGAAACCAATCTAAAAAAACAAGGTATGTTGGCATTAACATTCAATGACAAAACAGACTATGATAAAATTCAGGAAGATGATTCAATTGATGTAATTGGCTTAACTAGTTTTGCACCGGGAATACCCTTAACATTGGTATTCAATCACGCTGATGGAACAAAAGATACCGTTGTGGCAAACCACACTTACAACCAGCAACAAATTGATTGGTTCAAAGCAGGCGCTGCACTGAATATCATTCGAAAGCAAGTTGCCGGAGCATAATTAATATAGCTATCTAAAATAAATAAGAGCCCCAAAGAAATTTCTTTGGGGCTCTTATTTTATCTCTAACTTTTAACTTTCGAATTCATCCAACCAACTGTAGCACCGGTTATAGCCTGTAAAACTGTTCCAGCTACAAGATCAATACAAAGCCCTGATAAGCTCAGTAAATTGGTAGTACCATAATTAGTAAAATCAAAACTCGCAGTAATCATAAAGCCAACAACCGCACCGGTAATGGCTCCCCCTAATAGGGTATTGATATTGGCCCATTTATTAAAAATGTAAGAAAGGGTAAAAGCCATAAACAAGCTACCTAGAAAAATAGCCCAAAAAATCATATCATTTGGGCCTCGCATCACATTTGTGACCGCCCTTGGAGTACTACCCATTATTTTCATTAGCAGTACTCCATAAATAAGCCATCCTGCAAAAAAAGAAATAATACCTCCTACTAATCCAGAGACAAGGAATTTTTTTTCTGACATAATCATCGTTTTTATTATGGAAAATAATTGAATAAACAAGATATAAGGAAATCCTGTCAAATGCAAGTGCTACAATGAATAAAATTTAAATATCCATTATTAGGTAGGCAGAAACCTGTTAATAAACCCTACCAATAAACCTGCTTTCCACAATAATTTTTTTCAAGGATGCAGGGTCTATTGCACCTTGTCGTGCATAAATGATATTTCCACCTGGTTCTACTACTATCGTATATGGAATTGCTCCCTGCCATTTTGGATCCACAGCATCCAGTAGTTTGTATTTATTGGGATCATTGAAAATAAAATTAGTAGAAGATGCTTGTTGCTTTTGCAAAAATTTTAAAACTTTATTTTGAATTCCTGGCTCATCGGCACTGATCGTTACCCACTCAAAATCTCGACTTCTATACATTCTGTTAATCGTTACAAAATCAGGGAACTCCTGCACACACGGACCACACCAAGTGGCCCATATATTGATTACACGAAGCTTATCAGAACTATTTTGTAACATTTTTTTTATCCCGTATACTCCAATGGTATCAATACTTACAGACTCTTTTGCCCAATTGATCCTCGCTTGGTCGATCCAATTACTTTTCTCAGCCCATTTAATAGAACAACCAAATACTTTGGTGGTTTCAACTGGCAAAGCAACTCCTCTCAATAAAGCATCAAGGGCATTTCTAGTATCAAAACTATTGGGGCTGCCGGTGGGCTTCTCCACATCGTCAATCCTTCCTGAATACCTTAATTTTCGCGCTTCATCAAAAATAAAAACATGGGGTGTTGCAATAGGACCATACGCATTTGAAACAGTTTGTTTATCGCCATCAAATAAATAGGGGAAATTAAAGCCCTTATTTTTTGATCTTCCCTTCATCTCCTGAAAGCTGTCTCCCAAATCAGTATAATTTAATTCATCCAAACGAATCGATTTTGGATCATTTGGCATGATGGCGACAATAGCTACATTTTTTGCAGCATAATCTTTTTTCAATTGGATGATTCTGTCTTCATAAGCTTGAGCAGTAGGGCAATGATTACAAGTAAA
>JAYUFN010000263.1:0-1505 GCA_043738705.1 Bacteroidota bacterium | reverse complement strand
CCGAAAAATGGAACTGTATTATTACAGGAAGAAGGATAGAAAAACTGAATGCGCTAGCAAAAAATTTGAAAGAAAATTATGGTGTTGCAATTTTGCCATTGGCATTTGATGTACAAAACAGAGAAGCGGTTTTTGCGAACCTGAGCAATTTACCTGTTGAATGGAAAAATATAGATGTAGTGGTAAATAATGCGGGACTAGCCTTAGGCAGAGATAGTTTCGAGAACGCAAATCTTAATGATTGGGAAACTATGATCGATACCAATGTAAAGGGTTTGATGTATGTAACAAAAGCAGTGTTACCCTATTTAACAGAAAGAAAAAAAGGGCATATCATCAATATCGGATCTACTGCTGGCAAGGAAGTGTATAAAGAGGGGAACGCTTATTGTGCAAGTAAACACGCGGTAGATGCACTTAGCAAGGCAATGCGGATGGATCTATTGCCACATCAAATTAAAGTTACGGTAATACACCCGGGTGCAGCAGAAACAGAATTTTCTTTGGTTCGATTCAAAGGGGATGAAGTAAAAGCAGAAGGGGTATATGATGGATATGATGCGTTGCAGGCTAGCGATATAGCAGACATTGCTTACTATACCGCAAATCTTCCTGCACATGTTTGCATCAACGATCTGGTAGTAACTTGTTTGGCTCAGGCTAATTCATTTTACCTGCATAAATAATTTAGAAAAGAATAATCAGTTATGATTCTCACTTAATATTCTTGAATTAAAACTCCTGCGGGAATCTGTAATACTTCATTTAATTTTCGAATCATTGTTAAACTCAGCTTCCGCTTTCCAGAAAGCACCTCGGATTTTCTGGACCGATGACCTAAAATATCAGACAATTGCTGCTCAGACATATTCATTTGTTCGAGTCTAAATTTTACTGCCTCTAAAGGATTAGGCTTGGGTACAGGAAAATGTTTAATCTCGTAATCTTTACAAAGAATAGATAATATTTCCAATTCATCCGACTGTTTAGTTTCTGCTTTAATTTCTTTTTGCATTAAAATATAAATCCGTTCCAGCGCACTGTTGTATTGGTCATTATTTTTTATGGGTCTTATCATAACTTATTTTTTTTGAATCAATTAAATCGTATTGTTTATGCGTACCAAACCAAACAATAAAAACTATTTTTAATCGGAATTCAATATCCACAATTAATCTGTACGAATTCCCATGAATATTAAAGACAACCCGTTTAGATGTTAAGATAGAAGCATTTAGAAATTTTTGTTTCAATGCATTAGGGGTACTCCAATCAGCTATTTCAACTTCTTCATACCAACTCAACAAAGCTTGCTTTGCAACAGGAAAATCAATCCAACTTTGTCTCAACGTTTTGATAGCAATAATTCTCATAGTTGATTTTACAAAGATACAAAATGTTACCAATTTGGTAACATAAAATTTAAGTTAAAAAGTTTTATGAAGTTAAGATATTAGCAGGATATTTTTTAAGAACAGGGTAGTTCTAATTGGATGCGTTGAGCA
>JAYUFN010000262.1:0-4375 GCA_043738705.1 Bacteroidota bacterium | reverse complement strand
CCCCGCAATACAGGGAGCCTGGCTTCGGCCTACTGTGGTTAACAACGTTGAAACACTTGCTGCTATCGTACCTATCATCAATATGGGTGGCGGGGAGTATGCAAAAATCGGTGTTGGAAAATCAACCGGAACCAAACTTATGTCGGCCTGCGGTAATATTAAAAAGCCGGGAGTTTACGAGATTGACATGACCATCTCCGTAGAAGAATTTATTTATAGCGACGAATATTGCGGTGGAATACCTAATGGAAAAAGATTAAAAGCTTGTATCCCGGGTGGATCATCTGTTCCCATTCTTCCTGCGAATCTTTTATTGAAAACAGCAAAGGGCGAAACACGTTACATGAACTATGAAAGTTTAAGTGATGGTGGATTTGCTTCAGGTTCAATGATGGGTTCTGGTGGATTTATTGTGTTAGATGAAGATCAGTGTATTGTGAGAAATACTTATTCGCTGGCCCGCTTTTATCGTCATGAAAGTTGTGGTCAGTGTTCTCCATGTAGAGAAGGAACTGGTTGGATGGAAAAATTATTATTTCGTTTAGAAAATGGCGAAGGAAAGATTAGTGATATTGATTTGTTGTGGGATATCCAAAGCAAGATAGAAGGTAATACAATTTGTCCGTTAGGTGATGCTGCAGCTTGGCCCGTTGCCGCTGCAATCCGTCATTTTAGAGATGAGTTCGAATGGCATGTAACCCATGCTGCGGAAGCTCAAAAAAGGAATTATGGATTGGCGCATTATGCTGATGCAATTCATGTGCCTGCTTAATTTTTTTTGAATTTTGAATTTTGAATTATGTCAGAAATACCATTATTTAAAGTTACTATCGACAACATCACTATCGAAGTGCCTGCCGGAACGACTGTTCTGAATGCGGCACGAATGATTGGTGGTGAAGTGGCTCCTCCTGCTATGTGTTATTATAGCAAGCTCGAAGGAAGCGGTGGTAAATGCCGTACTTGTTTAGTTGAAGTGAGCAGGGGTTCTGAGAAAGATCCACGCCCTATGCCAAAACTGGTAGCCAGTTGCAGAACAACCGTGATGGATGGAATGGAAGTGAAAAATATCACTAGCCCTAAAGTGATTGACGCAAGAGCTGGTATTGTTGAATTTTTATTATTGAATCATCCTTTAGATTGCCCGATCTGTGATCAAGCAGGTGAATGTCATTTACAGGATTTGAGCTACGATCATGGTAAAGAAGGTACACGTTACGAATTCCAACGCAGAACATTTAAGAAACACGATTTAGGAAAATATATTCAACTGCACATGACGCGTTGTATCCTTTGCTATCGCTGCGTTTTTGCTGCCGATCAATTAACCAACAAACGCTCACATGGTATTCTAGATCGTGGAGATCATTCTGAAATAGCAACTTTTATTGAGAAGAATTTAGATAGTGACTTTATTGGAAATGTAATTGATGTTTGTCCGGTTGGAGCACTTACCGATAAGACTTTCCGATTTAAAAATCGTGTTTGGTTTTTAAAACCGATGGAGGCACATCGTGACTGCCCTACTTGTAGCGGTAAAGTAACTTTGTGGAATAGAGGGGATGAGGTTTTTCGAGTTACTGCACGAAAAGATCAGTGGGGCGAAGTAGAAGAGTGGATTTGTAATGACTGCAGATTTGAGAAAAAGAAAACAAGCGACTGGATAATTGAAGGACCAAGATTGATTGACCGACATTCTGTAATTGCACAGGGCCACTATGCTGGTACAGTTGGAATGAATCTGCCAACAGAAACATTCAGTGCAGTGCATCGGGGAAGACAACCAAAATTATTGATGGATATTCATTCGGTAAGTGAAGTCAACCAGACAGGTACAGATCTAAGTACTATTGCAGGTCCGGCCCATTCCAACAATTTTAATTCTAACCAAGACTAATTGATTACAGATCATGACACTACTTGCTATTGACTGGCTGCTGATAATTGAAAAACTGGTGCTGATTGCCATCATTGTTTTTGCAAGCTTAGGTATTGCATTGTACACCACATTCGCAGAACGTAAAGTGGCAGCAGTTTTGCAAGATCGCCCGGGCCCTGAACGTGCTGGTCCCTTTGGATTATTACAGCCTCTTGCAGATGGTTTAAAACTGATCATGAAAGAAGAGATTATTCCAAGCTCTTCCAATAAAGCATTGTTCATCCTTGGCCCAGGACTAGCGATGACGGCTGCATTAATGACTTGTGCCGTTATTCCATGGGGGAGTAGTGTTGAACTATTCGGCCGTAAAATGGATTTGCAAATTGCAGATATCAATATCGGAATCTTATATGTTTTTGGTGTAGTAAGTTTGGGAGTATATGGTATCATGATTGGAGGGTGGGCGTCGAATAATAAATTCTCGCTGATGGCTGCATTGCGTGGTGCATCTCAAGCTATCAGCTATGAATTGGCGATGGGCATTGCTTTGATTGCTTTATTAATGTCAACAGGTTCATTAAGTTTGAGGACAATCGTACAGCAACAAATGGAACCGGGCCATTTATGGAATATCGCTTACCAGCCATTGGGCTTTATCTTATTCTTTGTTTGTGCAATGGCAGAATGTAACAGAACTCCTTTCGATTTGCCAGAAGCAGAAAACGAATTGAATTTCGGTTATCACCAAGAGTATTCTTCTATGAAACTTGGATTCTATTTGTTCTCAGAATATATCAATATGATTATGAGTAGTGCTATTATGGCTTCACTCTATTTTGGAGGTTACGATATTCCTTTCTTTAACGAGGGCATACTGCCACAAAATATTGCGGCGTTAGTAGGGGTTGGCGCATTGCTAATCAAGATCGTAATATTCATTTTCATCTTCATGTGGATTCGGTGGACCATCCCACGCTTCCGTTATGATCAGTTGATGAATCTTGGTTGGAAAAGTATGATCCCATTAGCACTATTAAATATGATGATAACCGGAGCTTGGATATTGTATAGAAGTTAATAGGAAATTAGTTGAGATAAAATATTTTTGTAAACCCTTTTTAAGCAATCGGTTTAAAATAAAGTGATTAAATAAAATGGAGGCATTAACCACAAGAGTAAAAGAAGTAAGTCGCAAGCCGATGAGTTTTCTTGAGAGCTTGTACATACCCAATATCTTAAAAGGCATGTACATTACTTTCGGACATATATTCAAGAAGCAACCAACTATTCGATACCCCGAACAAACACGTGAGTTTAGTCCGGTGTTTCGTGGCCTGCAAGTATTGAACCGCGATGAGCAGGGACGTGAACGTTGCACCGCCTGTGGGTTATGTGCGGTAGCTTGCCCTGCAGAAGCAATCACAATGGAAGCAGCAGAGCGTTTAGAAGGAGAAGAACACTTATATCGCGAAGAAAAATATGCCGTACGGTATGAAATTAATATGCTTCGTTGTATTTTTTGCGGACTTTGTGAAGAAGCTTGTCCCAAAGACGCGATCTATCTTAGTGAAACTTTTGCACCGTCAAATTTTACTAGGAATGGATTTATTTATGGTAAGGACGACTTGCTGATTCCAAATCTGCTAACAGATCCGGAAGGATATGCAAAAGCGAAAGGTGCACCGAGAGCAATTATTAATTAAAGCAACAATGAATACAACAGAAATATTATTCTTTTTTTTGAGCGCAGTGGCGATCTTAAGTGCCTGCATGGTTTTAATCAGTAAGAATCCTGTTCATAGTGTATTGTGGCTGGTAGCAACTTTTTTTGCAATATCTGGACATTATATTTTACTAAATGCACAATTCTTGGCGATCGTGAATATTATTGTGTATGCGGGCGCTATTATGGTATTATTCTTATTTGTGATTATGTTGATGAACCCGAATCAGCAAAACGAACCACAGAAAAATTTTTGGATGAAGTTGGCTGGTATGATTTCGGGCGGTTGTTTTATGATGGTGTTGATTTCGTTGGTGCGTCAGGCTGGAGACTTGAACAACAAATTTGCGATGACAACCGAAGGTGATATTGGACTGATTAAAAATTTGGGGAAAGTTCTTTTCAGCGATTATTTAGTACCATTTGAAATAACGAGTGTTTTGTTTTTGAGTGCAATGGTGGGTGCGATCGTAATAGGGAAGAAAGATTAATAGAATGAATGAATCATACACTTTGAGCAATTGCCCAAAGTAATTAATATAGCTTATGCCAATACAATATTATATTTATCTCTGTTTAATTTTATTTAGCATTGGTGTTGTTGGGGTGCTTACTCGCCGCAATGTGATCATTGTTTTCATGTGTATCGAATTAATGTTTAACTCAGTGAACTTGTTGCTGGTTGCATTTTCGAAAATGCATTTGGCTGCGGTACCTGCAGCAATAAAGAATTCAACGGTAGGAACCGATGGACAGTTATTTGTGTTTTTTAT
>JAYUFN010000261.1:0-12069 GCA_043738705.1 Bacteroidota bacterium | reverse complement strand
CAGCTACCAAAGCTGAGGATGCTTAACTGTAATCCCGTGCGACCCATTCTTCTGTATTCCATTTAAATTGTTTTATTTTTTTATAAATATAGATAACCCCTATATAGGGTCTTTGTTTACTTGACTGTACTGCTATCAGGAACTATAAAAAAACTACCAGGTTGTACATGACCGATATGTACATCGGTTAAATACTGATCTGAACTAAACCCAATTCCAAAAAGCGTTTGACGCGCTGGTTTAGATTGGCTGATGAAAATTTGTTTGTCGGTTGTGAATCTTTGTGTTGCCTGATCCCAAGTGAGTTCTTTACAAATCAAAGTGTCTCCTTTTATATTAAAAATGATTACACTGTCTTTTAAATATATTTTATTCTCTCTTTCAGTATAGCTACCGTACAAAGCAAACAATTTACTTTGTATGTGTAACGTATCGTCGTAAAAATCAACACGCAATGTTTTAGGGTATTCTATTTTTTTGCCGTATTCGTCTTGCGATAAAAGCATCAGTGGAGCAACTAGTTTAGCTTTTGTTTTACCACTCTGGCTCATATAACTAACAACTTCTCTCCCCTCATCCACACCCAATTTTTTCTTCCCAAGATTTTTAACAGTATTAATATCGTTTTCGCATCCCACAAACACAAAAAAGCAGCCCATACCGATAGCTGCTAATATTGTTTGAATATGGTTATAATGCTTATTCATATCTGCGTGGAATAAACCAAATATCGCTTAAACTTAGACCAAAAGATAAACGGAAATATCCTTCAGTAATATTATTCTTAGAATCACCTCTTTTACCAAATTGTAAAGACGTATTTACGATAGCAAATTGATTGGTATAATTATTCCATTTGCGAATAGGGATACCCATTCCAAAAGACCCACCAATCATTTTCAGTCCATTACCATCTGGGTTCACATAATCTTTACCTACAAAGAAGCCAACACGATAATTCAAAGCTCCCCAGTAGCTTCTTCCACTAACTGGGTCTGGTGAAATAGATGCTCCCACTTTAAACATCCAATTATCTGACAACTGATCTACTTGATCAAAGAACCGATATTTACTCCATCGGGTAGCTGTGTATTCGGCCCCTAAGCTCCAAATGTCGAACAAGCCTCGAGGTGCCTGAGTAGTTTTTCTGATGGTAACACCTGCTGCATAAGAAGACGGCATTACCACAACACCTTTTATATTTTTTTGCGAGTAGATGCTATCAATTTTAGCGATCACGCCATTTGCATCATAGTAGAAAGTAGATCTATCAATGTCCTGAGTAGCGTTCATGTTTGATCCAAGGTTACCCGTTAATCCCAGTCGAACCATAAATCTATCTACCGTTTTAGCCGAAGGATTATTTTTTGTTTTTAAAACAAATTCATATTGAGTCCCTCCGGATATAAATAAAGAACTGAAATTAGTAACAGTACTCGATTTTGATTTTTGATAATTGACGGTATCGTTGATGAAGGAGGTAAGTGTAGAGATATCCTTTCTACCAAAGTTTAAGCCCGTATTGAATCCAATACTTAATGCTTTCCATTTTTTTCCAATACCCAAAAAAACCTGATTCAGTCCGCCAGATCCCTGATAGGCATATGCAATACTATCCCCGGCGGCCCTACCTGTCTGAGTTATTGAATAATTGATTCTGCTGATGGGTTTCAGCCCGAATGCAAGTCCCAAACCTCTTTTTTTATTGATTGGAATGCCAACAGCAAAATAGGAAGGAATAAAATAATTTGATGAGAACTTGCCATCAGGATTCACACTTTTTAAAGTTCTGGTATCAACTGTCAAACCAATATCGTAAGCCACCATATAGATGTTCGAATAGGAAGCTGGGTTGCCAAAATTGATACTTTGCCCATTGTTATTTGACAAACCGTCAGCATATGCTGCAGTTAATCCGCCCAAAGAACGACTAATAATATGTTGCCCCTGGTAGTAATCGCCTAGTCCATATCTGGAATAAGGAGAATTCTCTTGAGCATGGGCAGTTAGTAACGGAAATCCGAAAACTAATACTGTAAAAAACCTAAACATTGTTAAACTCACTGATCGCATACAGGCCTTTATAAATTAGGTAAGGGTCGGCAAAT
Organism: Bacteroidota bacterium; assembly: GCA_043738705.1. Classification (GTDB taxonomy): domain Bacteria; phylum Bacteroidota; class Bacteroidia; order Chitinophagales; family Chitinophagaceae; genus Sediminibacterium. Next base: position 9,961 of record JAYUFN010000261.1, on the reverse strand, counting down.
ATCTTGTTTTTTAAGTGGGGAGCAAAAAAAGCCATATCTCCCCCGGTTAACAGCACGTTAAAGTTGTTGAATTTCAACGCATAAGCGTCAATAATTCCGTCAATTTCTTTTGCCATTCCGAGTATTACACCGCTTAAAATGTTGGTTTTGGTGTCGTAACCGATTAAAGGGAACTGGTTTTCTGCCTCAATTAAGGGCAATAAAGCAGTGTATTCGTGCATGGAACGGAAGCGCATTTGCATCCCCGGAGAGATGCTTCCTCCTAGAAATTCTTGTGCATTATTTACAAAATTGTACACGATGCAGGAGCCTAATTGAATCACTAGATTGTGCTGCTTTGGGAAAAAATCAACGGCACCTGCAACAGCAGCAAGCCGGTCTGCACCAATTGTCTCGGGTTTTCCAACAGGCGTTGAGAAAGGAATTTTACTAGCATGCCCCAATTTGTGGAATTTGGTATGATTAATTAAAATTTTTTCTGCTTCAGGGTTATGGCTGATTACAGAAGCAAGGATTGATTTGCTGGGTTTAAAATCTTCCACAATTTTAAGAAGGGTATCCGGATCATCATTTTCGAGTACTAGTAACTCCTGCATCTCCCGACCTTCAAACAAAGCACATTTCAGGCGTGTATTACCAAAATCCAAACAGCATGTTCTTTGCATAAGTGTTTTATTTCCTTTAATATGGCAAGATGCGAAAGTTTTCGGTTCTTTGGAAAATCTAATTGAACAATTATGAAAATTTCCGGATTTACCATAATTAGAAATGCCGTGACGAACGACTATCCCATTTTGGAAGCGATACGTTCCATCTTACCGGTAGTTGATGAAATGATTGTTCTGGTAGGGGAATCGAATGACGCAACATTGTCGCTAATAGAATCGATCGCAGATCCAAAAATTAAAATCCATCATTCTGTTTGGGAGTTGAAACCTCTAAATGGCGAAAATGTATTGGCTGTTGAAACCAATAAAGCATTTCAGTTGATTGACCCGAAGAGTGATTGGGCATTTTATATTCAGGCAGATGAAGTTATTCACGAAAAATATCATGAAAAAATTTTGGAAGCTTGTAATAGAGATAAAACTGATTTTAAAGTAGAAGGTTTGCTTTTTAAATGGCTCCACTTTTATGGGACTTATGATTATGTTGGAGATAGTAGAAGATGGTACGGTCATGAAGTGAGGATCATTCGTAATGACAAATCCATCAAAGCGTACAGAGATGCACAGGGGTTTAGAAAAAATGGTGAGAAGCTAAACGTAAAATTATTGAATGCCTCGGTTTACCATTATGGATGGGTAAAGAGCCCCGAATTGATGCAACAAAAAATTAAGAATGTGGCAAAGTTCTTACTTCCTGAAGCGAAGGCTGAGGAAATTATTAGAGGCAATGATTATTTTGATTTTAGTCAATTTGATTCGCTTCAAAAATTTACAGACACGCATCCTGCAATCATGCGAGATAGGGTGACCAATAAAAACTTTCTTGTTGAATTGGATATTCAAAAAAAGCGATTCTCAATGAAAGAAAAAATACTCTATTGTTTCGAAAAACTTACGGGCAAAAGACTCTTTGATTTTAGAAACTATCGAATTTTAAAATAGCATACTTTTCCACCAGTACAAATGAATATGCTAGGAAAACAACGGAATGAAATAGTATCAATTGCATTCCATTAAATTTAGGGTCGCTCAAAAATATGTGGCAATCAATTTTAAACGATATTAAAAAAGGTAATTATAAGGTTTTGGCAAGAGCCATTTCCTTAGTCGAAAACGAAGTAGCAGGATATGAGGAGTTATTGGAACAATTACCTCAGTCAACTACACCGATAATCGGCATCACCGGACCTCCTGGGGCTGGTAAGAGTACGCTTGTTGATGCTATGATTGCACACTGGGTAAAGTTGGATAAAAAAATTGCTGTATTGTGTGTAGATCCTTCTTCGCCATTTAATCTGGGTGCACTTCTAGGTGACCGGATCAGAATGAATGAATGGTATACGCATCCAAATGTATACATCCGCTCTCTAGCAACTAGAGGTTCGCTAGGCGGTTTGCATCCACATATCATTGAAATTACTTCGCTTTTACAGGCTTCTGTGTTCGATTATATAATTGTTGAAACTGTAGGAGTAGGGCAGAGCGAAATAGAAATTGCAGGTTTGGCAGATACAACAGTGGTGGTGGTTGTTCCGGAAGCTGGCGATGAAATACAAACAATGAAAGCTGGGTTGATGGAGATCGCGGATATTTTTGTTATCAATAAAAGTGATCGGCCCGATGCGGATCGTTTTGTTCGCAACTTGCGACTAATGCTGTCTAACGGAAATGAATATGGAAAAGAAACGGCTGTATTAAAAACCGTTGCTTCCTTGCGCGTGGGTATTGAAGAACTTTGCAACGCAATAGAAGTTTCTAAAACAAATACAACTATAAATAATAAGAAAATATGGCTTTTAACTGAGAGGGTATTTCGGTTGATTCAGCGAAAAAAAATGCACGGTATTCAAAAAGAGTTTATTAAGAAAATTATTCTAGAGCAATATCAGAAAGAAGGATTCAATTTATTTACGCTTGCACAAAAAATTTATAATGAATCTTGAATATGCATCTCCAAAGATCTCGGTTGTAATGGCAACTTATAACGGAGAAAGATTTTTGCATGAACAAATTGATAGTATTCTTAATCAAAGCTTACCGCCCTCAGAATTAATTATTATTGATGATTGCTCAAAGGACGGCACATTACTGATCTTGCAAGACTATGCTACTAAGCATCCAATTGTGAAAATTTTTTCAAATGAAACGAATATTGGATTTGTGAAAAATTTCGAAAAAGGAATTTCACTTTCAAGTGGAAATTATATAGCGCTAAGTGATCAGGATGATATTTGGGTAGAAGATAAATTAGAGAAACTTTTTGAGGGTATTGGGAACGCGCTATTGATATATAGTAATTCTGAATTAGTAGATGAAGCTGGTAATAGTTTGCATAAAAAAATGTCGGATATTAAAAATCAAATAGGGTTCAATTCAAGTTTGATGTTTGTTATTGGCAGTTGGGCACCTGGGCATGCCTTTCTTTTTAAAAGAGCACTAGCAGAAAAGTGCATTCCTTTTCCAAGTTTAGTTGCACATGATTTCTGGCTAGCGTTTATAGCAACCTGCTATGGACCAGTAAAATACTTGGCAGAGCCATTGGTATTATACCGGCAACATTCATCCAATACCGTAAGTGCAAATACTTTTGCAAAAAATAATAAAAAACAAAATCCATCAAGAAAAGAAAAGGAGCAAATAAGTCGTGATCGAATGTTATTTCTTTACGAGTCATGCCCTGCTGAAAAAACAGAAGAAAAAAATGTCTTTAAAAATATTACAGAGAGTTATCGAAATAATTCTTTTAGTAATAGGGTATTGCGTTTCAAAACTTTTTTTAAATACAGGGATTTAATATTGGCGTATAAAAACAAATCTTATATGGGTAGAATATTTTTTTGTGTAAAAATGTTTTATAAGATTGATTCTTAGGAACTAAATACTAAATCAATTGATGAGTTTCTAATGATGAACCGATTTGTCTGCGTTTTTTAAGTAGCATCTGTTCGTTTTCTAAGTAGATACAACCCACCCCCCCACCCCTGCGTATTTTGAGTAGATAGAAACAACAGCTTAAAAACAAGTAAGGAACTAGTTGAATTCCAGTTTAAATAAAATTATTTCAAAATATAATTGAATTGAATTTATGGGTACTTTTAAGTGTTGTGTGCTATGCGTTTTGACACCTTAGAAATGGCACAGCGAGGAAAATATATTATCTTTACAACAGAAATTATAATATTGACGAAATGCAAAAATTTTATTTTGATACCTCTGTTTTTGGCGGTGCGTTTGACAAGGAATTTGATGAAGTGACTCTAACTTTTCGAAAGAGTTAAATTGGGAGAAGTGATTTGTGTTTTTTCAGACTTAACAGAAACCGAATTATTGAACGCACCTGAAAATGTGAAAGAGCATTTTAAGAATTTGCCGAAACAAAATATTGAAAGAGTAATTGTAACAGACGAAATATTGACACTCGCTACTAAATATGTAGCAGAAAAAGTTGTAGGACAAACAAGTTTTGACGATTGTGTACACATTGCAACTGCGACAATTTAGAAGGTTGACATTTTAGTAAGTTGGAATTTTAAACACATCGTAAATGTTTATAGAATTCGTGGTTACAACTCCATCAATATTCGTTCAAATTATCAATCATTAGAAATACGTTCACCAAAAGAAATTTTAGAATATGAAGACTGAAATTAAAAAACCAGTACACGAAAAAGAGTTTGATACAGTCAAAACTTTTAGAGCTATCAAAGATAAAATATCTTTAGAAATGGCAAATATGAACTTTGAGCAAATCAAAGAATATTTGAAAAAAAATAGTGCGAAACTCTACACCAAGTAGCACAGCACACAATGCATTGGCATTATGTCGGTTGACGGAACTCGGATACGCAGCAGCAACAAGAAATCAGCTATGGTGGGTTATTATCAGGGAACAAATAAAACTACAGGTAATCCATTCAAAGCCAATCCTACGCATATCTGGACAGTTAACAGCGGAAAGATAACGGGCATGGCAAACAACTTTTTATCTTAAATATTATTGATACGATTCTTTTAGAAATGTGCGAATAACCCGTTTAATAAAATTTTTAAATTGAATTGGTAACGGAACTTTTTGGGCAACTAATGGTCCGTCGAATAAATCTCCTCTTCTAAGATAATATTTCGAAAAAGTGCCTGAAGTCATTCCCCATTTTGAGATGAATCTAGAATAGCCTTTATTGTGTTTGATTCTTTTTACAGATAGGGAGCCAAAGTGGTACACCCTGCTACTTGAAACCCCTTTGAAAATACGAACACCCAGTCTCCAAAGCTTCATTGAAAAATCTGGATCGGAATACATGCCGGGACTAAACTCGATACTATAACCTCCAACCAAATCCCAGATATCTTTGTGAACAATATTTGGAGGCCATGTAGCACCTTGCCAGTCTTGTAATGGAAGCAAATTGAATTCTTTTAGTAACAGTTCCTCATTGAATGTTTCAATCGTATGCCCATAATTTTTTTGGATGGAACAGCTGCTTTGAGCCCTTGGTTCAATGGCCGTTGCAGACAAGAAAAACAAATTGTGCCCTATTGAATCAATGGTTTCTTTGAGCGGTTTGTCCCACTGGGGGCAAACGTACATGTCATCGTTTAGGTATAATAAATAGTCGGTAGTAGCTAAAGATCTGCAGCTATTGAGGGCGTAACAAACTCCCACATTCTTTGCACTATATGAGTAACTGATATCTTTTTGAGATTCGATCCATTCTAGAGAACCGTCATTTCCTTCGTTGATGTGAACGATAATTTCGTGGGTATAAAAAGAATTTTTGCGAATACTATTGATGCAAAGTTGTAGATAAGATAAATTATTCCAGCTAGGGATCATGATCGAATACAGCGTATTTGCTGCTGGCTTACGATTTATTTTTTCGATGGATGAATTCATAAGGAAGATTTAACTAGAGCTCTTTTTCGTTTTTCCACCAACGCCAGCCAATATATCCCATGATTGCAAGGGGGGTAAATGCAAGATAAATAATTGCCGAATTCAATGCTTTCGCTGGGCCTTCGCCTAGTTGCGAGGCAGTTTTAGTGCAAATAGAACACTGTGCAAATAGAGGTTGGGCATTTAGTAAAAACAGAAATAAGACCCCAACTATGATCCAGCTTTTATTCATTTTTAATTTGAATTTCGCGACAAATATAGCGTGTAAAACTTCTTTTTTTTCTTAACTTTCTTCCAAAACTAACTACTGTGAATCAAAGAAGGGCTTTTATTCAAAAAATGGGACTATTGGCAGGAGCGTTTTCAGCGAATAGTCTTTTCAACCAATTACACGCTGCTAATTTTGAATCGGCGCAGAAAAAAATTCAACTATTAACTCCAGAGCAAGCTGCTGCTGATGAGGACTACTGGTCTGTTATTCAACAGAGTTATACTGTTAATTCAAATCTGATCAATCTTAATAATGGTGGCGTGAGTCCATCTCCAAAAGTAGTTCAAGAGGCAGTTGCACGTTTTAATGACATGACTAATATGGGACCATCGTATTATATGTGGGGAATTCTGGATCAAGGAAGGGAGCCTCTGCGTTATAAATTAGCAGAACTGGCTGGATGTTCACCCGAAGAGATTGCCATTAATAGAAATGCAACTGAAGCATTGAATACGGTAATCTATGGTTTAGATCTGAAAGCGGGCGATGAAGTAATTGGTTCTAAACAGGACTATCCAAATATGATTAATGCTTGGAAGCAAAGGGCATTGCGTGAAGGAATTGTTTATAAGCAGTTGAACTTTGTTTTTCCAATAGAAAATGATGCAGAGATTGTGGCAGCATATGAAAATGCAATTACTCCTAAAACCAAGATTATTCACCTCACGCATATTGTGAACTGGATTGGTCAAATTTTGCCCGTACAGAAAATTGCTAAAATGGCTAAGGCTAGGGGTTTAGAAGTAATTGTAGATGGTGCACATTCCTTCGGATTGTTAGATTATAAGATTCCTGATCTGGGTTGCGATTATTTTGGTACTAGCTTGCATAAATTTTTGAGTGCACCCATTGGGAGCGGTATGCTTTGGATTAGCAAGGATAAGATATCAAAGATCTGGCCCCTTACCTGTAATGACCAACCACGGGGAACTGATATTAGAAAATTTGAAAGCCTTGGAACAAGGAGTTTTCCAATTGAGCAAGGAATAGGAGAAGCGGTTAATTTTCAGATGGCAATCGGTTCAAAAAGGAAAGAAGAGAGGATCAGGTATCTAAAAAATTACTGGGCAAATAAAGTAGTTCATCATCCAAAAGTAAAAATTCATACTTCATTCAAACCTGAATATTCCTGTGCTATTTGTGGGGTGAGTATTGATGGGATAACTCCGGGGGATTTGGATCATACTTTATTGAATAACTACAAGATACATACGGTAGGTATTGTTTGGGAGAATATAAGTTGTGTGCGCATTACTCCGCATGTTTATACCAGAATCCAAGACCTTGATAAGTTGGTTATGGCTATCACGGAGCTTGCAGATAAGAAAAAATAAAGCAGTCCCGATGATTCGGAACTGCTTTATTAAACTGGTATTTAGAGCTATATTAAGCTTGTTTTACAGTTAATTTCTTTGATTTAACGCCGTTTGCCGGTCTGCTTTTGCCAAAAGAACCTTTAAATCTTTTGCCCTTTGCGGTTTTTTTATCGCCTCTGCCCATGGTGAAATTTTTGGTTTGAAAAAATGATTGAGCTGTAAAAATAGAAAAACCCTCGCACATTGCGAGGGTTTTTCTATTTGGCCTGAAGTAATTATACTTTTGAAGCCAATTCTTTACCAGCTTTGAAGCGAGCAACTTTTTTAGCTTTGATCTTAATAGCAGCACCAGTTTGGGGGTTACGACCTGTACGAGCAGCACGTTTAGATACAGAAAAAGTACCAAAACCTACCAAAGTAACTTTATCGCCTTTCTTTAAAGTTTTAGTTACCGTGTCAACGAAAGAATCTAAAGCAGCGTTAGCTTGTGTTTTTGTAATGCTAGCGTCTTCTGCAATCTGAGCAATCAATTCAGCTTTGTTCATAAATGTTATTTTAAGTTGTTTTTTAAACTAGACAAATTTATTTTCTTTTATCAATCAACAAATTTTTTTTTATGCACTTTTTTTTCGCTAAATCCATGTTAGCAAAGGGTTTCAGGCGAAAATTATTTGCATATTTTGTCATGAAATAAAAAGCATAAATCGCTGAAATCCTTATCAGTAAAGGGTTTCGTGAATATTGTTCTGAAATCCTTATCCAAAGCGGCTTTCAGCGGAATATAATAAAGATTTGTGATTACCAAAATGAAAAAACAAAAGTTTCCACACTCAATGCACAACTTGCATTAAAGAGCGAAAACTGATGATTTTATTTCCCCAAGCAGTTAGCGTATCATTTCTGAGCTTGTCGGCATGCATCTCTATATAGAGGGTATAATTTGCTTTAGTTGCTGCCATATATTGAACTGCAAAAGTTGCCCCATCGCTATCATCTATTTCTAGCAATTGAACAAACTGAAATTGCTCAAAGCAGCCTGTAGCCATTATTTGAGGGATATGTGTCTTTTTCATCCAATCTACCCAATTGTGATGAATGGATGGATCGATCTTGGTGGTAACGTTATAAATAAACATGTATCAAAAAATTGAATAGAAATGGGATTATTTTAATGAAAGATATATTGGACAATGATCACTATGCTTCACTTCAGGATAAATTGCAGCCTCTTTCAACTTAAGATCCATATTATCGGTTACACAAATATAGTCTATGCGCCAACCTTTATTTTCTAATCGAACACTTGGGAAGCGCTGACTCCACCAGCTATACGCTCCTGTTTGTTCTGGATGGAGTTTTCTGAAACTATCAATCCAGCCGTTTGCTAAAAATTGATCCATCCATGCCCTTTCTTCCGGTAAGAAACCTGAAGAATTTTTGTTTCCTTTTGGATCATGTATGTCAATAGGAGTATGTGCAATATTATAATCACCAAGGATAATAATTTCAGGTCTTGTTTTTCTTAGTTCTTGTAAGTAATCAAAAAAATCGAATAGCCATTTGTATTTATAGGTTTGTCTTTCGTCTCCACTAGTGCCCGATGGAAAGTATGCATTGATCAGTGTAATGTTTCCAAAGTCTGCACGAATTACTCTGCCTTCGAAATCACTATGATCGATTTGATTGCCATAAAAAACCTGATCAGGTTTTATTTTTGTGAATATGGCAACTCCACTATACCCTTTTTTTTGTGCAGAAAACCAATAAGTGTAATAACCAAGATCCTCAATCGATTTATAATCCACATTATCTTTATGCGCTTTTGTTTCCTGAAGACAAATAATATCTGCCGGGTTAGTTTGCAACCAATCTATAAAGCCTTTCTTGATTGCGGCACGAATGCCATTAACATTGTATGAGATGATTCGCATGAATAAAAATTAGATAAACTTGGAGTTAAGTTTATTTGATTTGGTATTGAAAATTTCTTGTCAAGAATTTAAACACATTTATAAAGATAAGTTTAGTTAAATAGAATTTCTATTTGTCTTGGTATCAGTTAAACATTAGTTTTGTTGCGGTTTCGGTTCTTATACTTTTTTTAGAAGTAGAAAGATTAATAGGGAATCCGGTGTAAATCCGGGACTATCCCCGTAGCTGTAAGCTCCTTTAAATTATTCAAACCTCGTGCCACTATCCCGAGAATTCGGGACGGGAAGGCCTTGAATAATGGAGTAAGTCAGAAGACCTGCCGCCGCCATCACAATTTTTCAGCTTTCGGGTGAAAGGCATGAAATGTATAGGTCGAAAGGCTATTATGTTTCTATCTTTTTTGTTTCCTGGAGGCGGTCACAACAAAATTTTTCTAAAAAATGAAAAGAAAATTTTTAGTTATGACTGCTATCATTATCAGCAGTCAACTATGCGCACAAGACAGCAGTTTCGTTAAGGAATTGGATGAAGTAATTGTAACTGCCAACAGAGTGGAGCAGAAACAAAGCAGTACAGGTAAAATGATAACAGTAATTAATCAAGAGATGCTGCAACGCAATGCGGGGAGAACTCTGACCGAAATCATTAATTATCAGTCAGGCATTTTTATTAATGGAGCAAACAATAATGCAGGAACCAACCCCGATGTTTATTTTAGGGGTTCAGGTACTGGTAAAACTTTGATTTTAGTTGATGGCATTCCGGTAGGTGACCCTTCGAATATCAACAATACTTTTGATCTCAATATGATTGCATTAGGTCAGGTAGACCGAGTGGAAATCCTTAAAGGGGCACAAAGCACTTTATGGGGTAGCGATGC
>JAYUFN010000260.1:0-4407 GCA_043738705.1 Bacteroidota bacterium | reverse complement strand
TACAGAAAAAACTAGCCGACGATGTTGAAATTGAAAAAAGTAATATCATCATGGTTGGCGAAACAGGAACCGGTAAAACTTTATTGGCAAAATCCATTGCTCGCTTATTGAGTGTGCCATTTGCCATTGTGGATGCAACTGTTTTTACTGAAGCAGGTTATGTGGGTGAGGACGTAGAAAGTATGCTTACACGTTTATTACAAAATTGTAATTACGACGTTAGTGCGGCAGAAAGAGGGATTGTGTACGTAGATGAGATTGATAAGATTGCGCGGAAGGGAGATAATCCTTCAATTACAAGAGATGTAAGTGGTGAAGGTGTTCAACAGGGCTTATTAAAAATGCTAGAAGGAACTGAAGTATTGGTGCCGCCCCAAGGTGGCCGCAAACACCCTGAGCAAAAAATGATTAAAGTAGATACAAAGAATATCTTGTTTATCTGCGGCGGTGCATTTGATGGAATCGATAAAGTAATTGCCAGAAGGATTAATACAAATGCCATTGGGTTTAGTGTGAACAAAGATGAACAGGAAAATCAACGTAAAAATTTACTGCAATTTATCAATGCAACTGATCTGAAAAGTTTTGGCTTAATCCCAGAATTATTAGGAAGATTACCAGTTGTTACCCATTTAAATCCACTAGATAAAGAAACCCTCAGGAGTATTTTAACTGAGCCAAAAAATGCTTTAATCAAACAGTTTACACGCTTGTTTGAAATAGAAGAAATTAAGCTGATCATTGAAGATCCAGTACTTGATTTTATGGTAGACAAAGCAATGGAATATAAGTTGGGAGCAAGAGGATTAAGAAGTATTTGTGAAAGTATTTTAACTGATGCGATGTTTGAATTACCAGGTACTGAAGTGAAAGAACTGGTTATTACACTCGACTATGCACAAAGCATGTTTGGAAAAAGCAAATTGAGTGTTTTAAAAGTAGCATAAGATCTTAAAAAATAAAGAACAGTGGGTATAAGTTCTCACTGTTTTTTTATGCCCCTACATTATCTTGCAGATAGAAATTAGAAAATTTTTCTTTAAAATAAGTTACATGAATGAATTAATTGAACGCCTTATAAAAGAAGTAGGTCTAGATGCAGAACAGGCCAATAAAGCAGTTGCTACGATTGCTGCATTTGTAAAAGAAAAATTTCCGATGCTTGGTGGTGCTGTGGATCAAATTTTTTCAACTGGAAGTAAAGAAGACTAACCTAAAACTATTTGGGCAGTTGTACAACAAATGCGCTGCCCTCTCCTTTGGCACTCTCGATCAATAATGCCCCACCTTGTTTTTGTAATAAGTCTCTACATAGTATTAAACCAAATCCGCTTCCCTTTTCCTGAAGTGTGCCAGTTCTTGTAAAATATTTCTGTGCATTTACTTTTGTCAATACTTCCTCACTCATACCAATTCCAGAATCCTTGATTCGCACATAATTATAATTTTCATCCGATTTAAACGAGATTTCAATTCTTCCATCAAGTGGTGTAAACTTAATTGCATTGGTAATAAGATTCCTGAAAATAATTTTGATCATTTCTTTTTCTGCCAATATCGAATTATCATTCTGTGTATTATTAATGAATTTAATACGCTTACGCATCAGTGGCACTTTTTGCTCAAGGTGCATACCATTCATCAGGTCGTAAATATTAATTTCCGATTTCTCCAGTTCCTTACCGGTGATCTGGCTCTTGAGCCATCCCAACAAATTATCGAGTAAGCCAGTAGTATTGATGTACTGGGTTTCTAATTGCTCTAATAAAACCCTTGATTCCTCTGGCTCTAAGGCACCTTTATTAATCAGAGATAAAATAGTTTGTGTATTCGTAATCGGATTTCTTAGATCGTGTGAAATGATCGATAATAATTTATCCTTGGTTCGGTTATCTTCTTGCAACAACAGATTCTTTGTACTGATTTCTTTATTTAAACCCTCAAGGGCTGATGCATTCTCTTCAATAATGCCATTCTGTTTAAACAGTCTACGACTAAGTAGCATTTGCTTGCGGTAACTGATAAAAGAAGCAATCATCGAGATTGCCAAAATCAATAATAGAAAGGTTCCGATTCCGATTATATATAATTGACTGGCTCCTCTTTTATCTGCATCCGCAATTACGTTTTTTACATTAATCTTTTGCGTTTCATTTTCCTTTACTAGTTCTATATAATTGTTCGCATACAAAACTTCATTGTCGATTTTCAGTTTCATTGTATTGATAATACTATCCTGCCAAGTAATCGTATTCTTTGCATCTGCTTTTTTCTGATAAATATCTCTAAGCATATTACTCAGTATGATCATCTGGCTATAAGCACTCGACTTCTGTGCATTTGTATATCCCTTTTTTGCCAATTCAATAGCTTCATTTATTTTCTGCTGTTCTACGAGTAGTTGCGTTAATTGAATCTGATTTAAGGACATGCCAAAATGGTCGTTCAATAAAAGATCCAATGAAATAGAATTGATAAAATAAGAACGTGCAGTTGCTGTATCCTTTTTTGCTTTCGCCAATAAGCCTAGATTATAAAAAGATTTTTTCTGGCCATAAATATATTTTTCGTTCAGACTGATTTTTAAAGCTTCCTTCAGTAAAGATTCTGCCCTTGGGTAATTGTTCCGCTTGATCTCGATTGAACCAAGGCTATTTTTAATATTCGCTACTTCTTTGTTAAGTCCTTTTTTAAGGTTATGATCAAGACATTCGTTGTACAAGTGAATCGCTGAATCTAATTTACCGTCATTGACCAATGCCGCAGCAATCTGTTGATTGATTCTACAGATATTTAAGCTGTCTTTAACCTTAAAACTGATGCCCAAAGCAATTTCATAAAGTATATGCGCCCTCTTTTGAAAGCCATTTAGTTGATAGATCCCTGCTTCAGTATAGTATGCAGTAGACAATCCCTGATTATAATTATTTTTTTGAGCAAGGTTTTTTGAATTGTTTAGAATCCTTAAAGCCTCATTTAGATTTGTATTTTTTAACTTAAATGCAGATTCATTCAAAGAATCTACAATATGTACTGCTTCGAGAGAATCATTGACAGGCGAGTATGAAACCTGAGCGAAAAGGTGGGTTGGGTAAACTGCTATTAAAAAACAAAATATTACCCTGCGGTGTTTCATCAATGCAAACGACTTGTAAGTTATTAAGATAATCAACTTTTTTAAAGACAGATAAAAATATGGATTATTTAAAAAACGAACTACTTTAATATCTCACGGGCGATAACCATCTTTTGAATTTCGGATGTTCCTTCCCCTATTGTACATAATTTTGCATCTCTATAAAACTTCTCTACCGGATAATCTTTCGTATAACCATAACCACCAAAAATTTGCACAGCGTCAGTAGCTGCCCTTACAGCAACTTCGCTACTATAATATTTTGCCATCGCACTTTGCTTGCTCACTGGCTCACCCCTTAATTTAAGATCGCAACATTGCTGTATCAGTAAATCTGAAGCCATAATTTCGGTAGCCATATCCGCTAGTTTAAAACTGATCCCCTGAAAGTTAGCTATTGGTTGGTTGAACTGATATCGCTCCTTGGCATATTTTAAAGAAGCTTCATAGGCTCCTTTTGCAATCCCTACCGCTAGTGCTGCAATAGAAATTCTACCACCATCCAAAATTTTCAGCGACTGCCTAAAGCCATCACCAATTTCGCCTAATCGATTTTTATCAGGAATTCTACAATTATCAAAAATCATTTCTGAAGTCTCGCTAGCGCGCATACCTAATTTATTTTCTTTTTTGCCGCCACTAAAACCAGTCCTGTTTCTTTCCACAACAAATGCTGTTGCATTACCGCTAACCCTTGGTTCAGCTGTTCTTGTAATTACAACTGATAAATCGCTTGAAATTCCATGCGTAATCCACAATTTTGTACCATTTAAAACCCATTCATCCCCCTCTTTTACTGCCGTTGTTTGCATATTTCCAGCATCGCTTCCTGTATTCGCTTCTGTAAGGCCCCATGATCCGAGCCATTCTCCACTTGCTAATTTTGGTAACCAGTTTTGTTTCTGTTCCTCATTCCCAAAAGTTAAAATATGATTAGTACAAAGTGAATTATGCGCTGCAACACTTAACCCAATTGATCCACAAACTTTCGCTATCTCTTGTATGATCACATTATATTCTGCATAACCAAGTCCTGCACCACCATAAGTCTCCGGCACTAATACCCCCATGATTCCTAGCTTACCCATTTCTTTAAAAAGAGCTAATGGAAAAATTTGCTTCTCATCCCATTCCATAAAATAAGGGGCAATAAATTTTTGTGCAAAGTCGCGCGTGGATTGCGCAATATGTTGCGTCTGTTCTGTTTCAATAAAGTTCATGATATAGTTTTAAAAAGAGCAAGGTTACCCCTTACAAGCAATCGTTTCCGG
>JAYUFN010000259.1:0-4411 GCA_043738705.1 Bacteroidota bacterium | reverse complement strand
AATATTTTTAAATTCGGTATCACTCATTTTATCAAATTCAACCGCTAGGTTACCGCCTTTTGTTTGTACCTCAATTCTGTTGAATCCGTTGTCATTATGCGCAAATATGAGGGCCGAAGCAGTAACACCAGTTCCACAGCTATAGGTTTCGTCCTCTACACCTCTTTCATAAGTTCGAACAATAATATTTTTGTCATTCAATTCAACAAAGTTTACGTTAATACCTTTCTCTTCAAATGCTTTGCTATATCTAATGGATCTGCCTTCTTCAACTACATCTATTTCATCTACATGGTTTACATGTTTGATGAAATGTGGGGAGCCCGTATCTAAAATATAATCTCCATGAAAGAGGTTAATCGTATCAACATCTTTCATTTTTAAATTTATCCACCCGGATTTACCCATTTCTGCTAAATGTTCACCGTCGCTGGCTACGAATTTGTAAGCTGTTTTTTTTATGCCCTGATCGTTTGCGAATTTCGTAAGACACCTACCGCCGTTGCCACACATGGTTCCGGGTTTGCCATCCGAATTATAATAAATCATTTCGAAATCATATCCCTCCAACCGATTCAACAACATCAATCCATCTCCTCCAATTCCAAATCTTCGGTCACAAATAAAATGCACTTGCTCTTCTGTTAAATGAATAGTTCCTTCGCGATTATCGATGATTACGAAATCATTTCCTGTTCCCTGATATTTATAAAAACTAATCCTCATTATTTCTTTTCCGTTATTGTGAAAATATACTAAGCAATTTTGGTAATTGTATCTAAAGTTTTTATGATTAATTTTTCGACTGCAGCAGTGCCGTCTTTACTGAATTCTTTTTTTATTCGATTCGCTACAATGGCATTTAGACTCAGGCAATGGTGACCAAGCAAACGGCCCAAACCATAAATTGCACTAGTTTCCATTTCGAAATTAGCAATACGATGGTTACCATACCTAAAACCCGTGAAGCGATCTATGAGATCTGGTTGGCTCAATCCCAATCTTAATACTCTTCCTTGCGGGCCATAGAAGCCCGGTGCTGTAACGGTAATGCCAAGATGAAAACCTTCTACAAAGTGTTTTAAAACAGAAGTGCCGGCAGATGCGATGTATGGAGCTGCTTGTTTACTACCTAATTGGGTATGAGCTACAAATTCTCTTAAAAGATAGAGTTCTTCTTCATTATTAGTATTTCTGTAAAAATTTAATAAGTTATCAATCCCCAATCCATGCGTGCTTGCAACAAAACTATCCACTGGAATATCTGCTTGTAAAGATCCTGAAGTTCCTACTCTAATAATCGTAAGGGGTGTGAGTTTGGGCTTAATGCTGCGCGTTTTGAAATCAATATTCGCAAGCGCGTCTAATTCATTTAAAACAATATCAATATTATCAGTGCCGATTCCGGTGGAAACAACAGAAATTCTTTTTGATCCAATTGTTCCTGTATGTGTTATAAATTCGCGGTGTTGAAAACTACATTCAATATGGTCAAAATGTTTGCTTACTTGAGCAACTCGATCAGGGTCTCCAACGGTAATAATAGTACTCGCAAGTTCTTCTGGTCGAAGGTTTAAATGATAAACTGCTCCACGACTATTAATAATCAATTCACTTTCATCTATTCGGTTCATATTGATGTTTATTCGACCACAAATTTCGGGTTTTAGTATTTAGAATTTTAAAATTCCTTTGTTTGCTTTATTTTCGCAGCTGCTTAGGATTTCAAATTACATTTTAGTAGTTTTATTTCGAGCAAAAAGGTCCTGTGGCCGAGTGGCTAGGCAAAGCTCTGCAAAAGCTTCCACAGCGGTTCGAATCCGCTCGGGACCTCCTATTAAAAAAGCAGCCTAAAATTTTAGACTGCTTTTTTAATATTGATAATCAACATGTTGTAATTATTTTTGTACCCCTTTTCATAGCTACTTGCTATTTCCAAGGGCATGGTATTCCCTTGCTACTTCTATTAGGTGATCTAAAAATTAGTGAGAGTTCGTAGGTTTTTAAAGTGCTTAACGAGCTATTGGAATTATTTGTTGGGATATCATAAGTTAATCCAGCTTGTAGGCTTCTGTACGACAAACCAAGATATGGAATAATGGCTTCGCCCCCACGATACCATAAACCGGTATTCAAAATGGGAGGAATTTCTGAATTATCCAGTAAACTTCCGAAATTAAAACCAATTGTATAGGAATGTAGGTTGCTCTCTAGCATATAAATCATATTGGTATTCAGCACTAGTCGCTCGCTAATATAAGTTTGAAAATCGGCATGAAAATTATAACGCGGGGGATCTAATTGCGTGGGATCGTTTAATGCAGATTTATTTGTTTTCATAAACCGATAACCTGCTACACCAAAATCGAAACTTGAGTTTTCAAAATTTAGGGTATACGTAATTCCTGCAAACATCGAAAAATATGGCTTTGGATTTGCTAGAAATGGCTCGCTGGTAGGAAGTGCACGATTGAATCCTGAGGGACTTAATTGTTGTGCAAATGAAAGCTGATTAAAGTCGATTATGGTATTCGAATAAGAGCCACCCAATCCTACAGATAATCCGTTAGTTTCATCTGCATCTAATGCAACATGTGAGCTTACCACCATGTGAAATGAATTACTTTTATAAGCACCAGCTAAACCTGCATCTTGCAAAATCATTAATCCGCCTCCAATATAATTTGCTTCATTATTACTTTGCTTAAATAGTTTCCCATCAATTGATAAGGAGCTTGTTATTAATGGGTCTAATCCTTGCCCAATCCACTGACTTCTATGATTTCCAACAACGCGCCAACTGGCATCTCCGTTACCTGCTAAAGCAGGATTTACGGTCATTGGGGAAGAATAAAATTGAGAAAATATCGGATCCTGAGCTAGTAACTTACTAGAATGTATGCTGGCCAGTAAAGCGAATAATAGAATAAATTTTGTTTTTGACATATGCTAATTTAATCAACGTAATAATAATGTTTCGCCTCTTTTCTCAACAGGATTTCCGTCTAATCCAATACCCATTGCAACCCAGATATAGATAGCCATTGGTTGCTGTGTTCCTCCTGCCATTCCATTCCAACCTGCATCTTGATTCGTAGTTTCAAACATGAGTTTCCCAAAGCGATTAAATACTTTGAAATAGTTGAATATTTTGATGCCCGTTATATAAGGATAAAGTACGTCGTTAATTCCATCTCCATTTGGCGTAAATGATTTAGGAACAAAAATGTCGACCAGCTTATCATTAAATACTCTTACTAAAACAGTATCATAAGTAATACAACCTGAAGTTGCTTTTAGATTGATAAGATATTCCTGTGTTTGTTGATAATTAAAATTAATGGAAGCGCTATCTGGATGGTCAATACCTCTTGAAGGTGTCCACAAATATTTATAAGTAGGAATAGGTCTCGCAGCTATTGGAGTGAGTTGGCCTAGATACGCACTCACTGATGGCATACGTAATCCGGCAATTGGGAACTCAATATTAATAACCGAATCCAATATAGTAGTGTAAGCAGGGCAATACAATTGCGATGCTGTTATTTTGATACTTCGATGCCCGGCAGTTAAATAAGTGTCCGTTACATTAAAACTATTTCTAGTAGTACTGTCACCCATATTCCATAGCCAAGTGGTAGGGCCAGTGTAGGTAGTATCAGTTAGATTTTTAAAGTTGATTAAATTATTGATACAATAACTATCATAATTGAATTTTATTACTGGCTGCGCAATATAAATAAGCGTTGCAGGAATGGCAGAAGTATCAGTGCATCCGTATTTATTTGTAAAGTATGCATTATACCTTCCAGGAGTTAAAGTAGTCATTGAATCTGTATTGATGCTTGGTAATTTTATACCGTTTAATGTCCATTGGAAGCTAAGTGTATCCATTATATGACTTACGAATAAAGTATCTGGGGTATTATTACAAATATATTGTCCATGCATGCTCACAACATTACCAATGGGAAGTGGATTTACTTTCTGTATAAAAATACTTGTGTCTACACTATCTACACAAGCCATATCATTTACTCGCGTAATAGCCAGCGTTTTAGTTGTTGCTAAAAGTGGAGTTGGTACAATCCAAGTAAAAGGATTTGTTGTAATACCTGTTTGCGTTTTAGGAACACCATTATCTAGATAATTAAAATTCCATGGTGCGGTACCTGCAAACGTAACAGTTAAGGTATCGTTCACATAAGCACAGATCGTAGCACTACCAGTGATGGTTGCTTTTGGGACCGCTCGAACATTAATTGTTGCAAAAAATATTGGTCCAATACATCCGGTGTTACTGGGTGTTACCGCATAAACAGCCGTAGCAGTAACAGCCGATAAATTAATAAGTGTATCGTTGGTTACTTTGGTTTGTACAGTTGCTTTTGTACTTGTACCAGAAAGCATT
>JAYUFN010000258.1:0-4414 GCA_043738705.1 Bacteroidota bacterium | reverse complement strand
GTAAAAATTATCGCATTAAAAATCATAAAGGAAGTTTTGCAGTAATTAGTACAATGAGTGCACCATTTTGCAGTGGGTGTAATCGAATTAGATTAACTGCAGATGGTAAGATTAAAAACTGTTTATTTTCGCAAGAAGAAACCGACCTTTTACAAGCATTTAGAAATGGAAAAGATTTGATGCAACTAATCAAACAATCAATTGCATCAAAGCATAAAGAACTTGGGGGGCAATTTACCAAAGAGTTTAATAAGATTGATACACAGCATTTGCATAATAGAAGTATGATTGCAATAGGCGGATAATAAGACTCATATGATAACTGTTGAAGAAGCAAGAAATATTGTTTTACAAAATTGTACTACTTTAAATAGCATTACAATTCCAATTGAAGACGCAGTTGGGTATGCCTTGGTAAATGATATTGAAAGTGCTGTTAACGTTCCTTCTTTTGTGCAATCTTCTATGGATGGGTATGCTATTCGATTTGAGGATAAAAATGAGCAATTACCTATTCAGGAAGAACTTCCAGCGGGCACTTCAAAAAAAATTAGTTTACTTCCGAAGCATGCAGTTAAAGTATTTACAGGTGGACCTGTTCCTGATGGTGCAGACATTGTAGTACAGAAAGAATGGGTAATTTTAGATGAAGTGGATATTCGTATTCAGAATAATGGATTGGAAATAGGGAGCAATATAAGAAGTATCGGAGCCGAAATTAGTAAAGGGAAATTGGCTATTCCTAAACGGACCATCATTACTCCTACACAAATTGCTTATTTGGCTAGTTTGGGTATTACCAATATTTTGGTATACCGAAAGCCTTCAATAGCATTAATTATTACTGGAAACGAATTAATTCAACCCGGAAATGAATTAAAAGAAGGGCAGCTTTATGAATCTAATTCTTATGGCTTGAGGGCCTGTTTAAAACATGATGGAATTAATCTGGTATATATCAGTTTTGCAAAAGATAATTTGGAGGAAACGGAAGACAAAATTAAACAAGCCATTAGCAATTTTGATATGGTATTATTAACGGGCGGAGTAAGTGTGGGCGAATACGATTTTGTTTCGAGAGCTTGTATTAATCAAGGCATTGAAATGTTATTTCATGGTGTTAAACAGAAACCTGGAAAACCTTTGTTTTTTGGAAAAAAAATACACAAATTAGTATTTGGCTTGCCCGGAAACCCCGCCTCAGTGCTTAGTTGCTATAAACAATATGTGTTGCCGGCTATACAAAAAATTTCTGGTTGCGCGCAACCCCCAACAGTTTTTGCTAAATTGAAACAGTCTTATCAAAAAAAAATACCATTGACTGTTTTCTTGAAAGGATATTATGATAATGGAGTTGTTTCAGTTCAAGCTGCTCAGTCTTCTTTTCAATTATCAGCTTTTGTTGATGCTAATTGTTGGATAGAACTAGAAGAAGAAATGATGAATTTTGAACAATTCCAAAAAGTGCGGATTCATATGCTTTAATAAAAAAGTATGCAGGAAATTATTTTATACGGAATTTGTTTTTTTATAGTGGCATTTCTTTATGCCTCTGTTGGTCATGGAGGTGCTAGTGGATATCTGGCATTAATGGCTGTGTTTGGATTTAGCGCAGCTGTAATGAAACCAACTGCTTTATTACTCAATGTAATGGTTTCGTTAATTGCTTTTATTTCCTTTTATAAGGCAAAACATTTTAGACATCAATTACTTTGGCCACTGATAGTTGCATCAATTCCATTTGCTTATTTGGGGAGTGTGATTCCCGTTTCTGATTTGTTGTACAAGAAAATTTTAGGAATTGTTTTACTATTATCTGTTATCCGTTTATTACTCAATAGTTCAAACAAAGCGCTGAAACCAGCTCCTAAATGGTATGTGCTGAGTATAATTGGTGCACTGATTGGCTTAGTGTCAGGAATGATAGGAATGGGAGGTGGTATATTGTTGTCTCCTATTTTGCTATTAATGTGTTGGTCTAATCAAAAACAAACAGCTGCGATAAGTGCAATTTTTATTTTTCTTAATTCTACAGCTGGAATAGTTGGACAATTAAAGACTGGTTTTGACCTTAGTCCACAAATCCTTACGATCGTTGGATTTGTGCTGGTAGGAGGTTGGTTAGGAGCTTATATTGGCGCAGAAAAATTGCGATTTAAAAATATGAAATTTATCCTCGCTTCAGTATTAGTACTAGCTGCCGCTAAATTATTTTTTGTAAAATAACTGTAGTAAATGGAAATATTATTTTTTGGTTCTTTGGTAGATGAAACAACTGTTTCCAATATTAAATTGGTAACAGCTAGTGATATGGATGAGTTGATACAAATTTTGTGTAAGCGATATCCGGGCTTAGTAAATGCAAAATATTTCATTGCAGTAAACGAAAAAATGATTCAAGGGAATACGGCTTTACATTTAAATGATATTGTGGCATTGATGCCCCCTTTTTCAGGAGGATAATATGGAACAAATAGATAGATATATACGACAATTAATATTACCTGGATTCGGTGTAATTGCGCAAGACAAATTACTCCACGCCAAAGTATTGATTATTGGAATTGGTGGCTTGGGATGCCCATCATTACAATACCTTGTTGCTGCCGGGGTCGGAATTATTGGAATTGCAGATCAAGATATCGTAAGCGCAAGTAATTTACACAGGCAAATACTTTTTACTGCCGATGAAATTGGGCAGCAGAAAGTATTTGTAGCGGCAAGAAAAATGAAGCAATTGAATGACTCGGTTTTAGTTGAGCCTTACCCTTTTGCGATCAATAAACACAATGCAATTGAAATGATAGCGAAATATGATCTGGTGATTGATGGGACAGATAATTTTGCCGCTAAATACCTGATTAATGACGTATGTGTTTTATTAAATAAGCCCTTTATCTATGGAGCGGTTTCGAGTTATGAAGGTCAGATAACCGTTTTTAATGCTCCGGAAGAATCTCTACAATCCATCAATTATCGAGATCTCTTTCCCATTGCACCCGGTCTAGGCGAGATCCAAAACTGTGAGCAGACAGGGGTTTTAGGCCCATTACCCGGTATTATCGGGACTATGCAAGCCGCAGAAGCAATTAAATTGATTACAGGTCTTGGTAAATCTTTATACGGCCGTTTATTGAGTTATAATTTATTGCAGGCACACCCTTATGAAATTGCGATTGCTAAAAATATAAATCCTGTATTAATCAATCAAAGTTTTTTTAATTCGACCGATTATGACTTTAATTGTCTTGATGAGGATACCGATATAGAAGAAATAAATGTAACAACTTTTAATGCGTTGAGGTTAAAGCCCAATACATTTGTACTAGATGTGAGGGAGATAAATGAATATCCTGTTATCGACTTTTCTGATGCAAGAATTCCAATGTCAGAATTGAAAGGAGCCATATCGAGTTTGCCTGAGAAAGAGATTTGTATAATTTGTCATCAAGGTATCCGAAGTATTTATGCTGCCCAATTGATCCAAGCCCAAAGAAATCTAAAAGTTTATAGTGTAAAAGGAGGTCTCGCGGCTTGGTTTAAAGAATTATAAGAATGAAAGAAATGAAGATCAAAAATATTTTTCTGAATGGAGCGATACCGGCTCAGAAAATTGCAACCGATATTCAAAAGCATGCTACCAATACTGCAATTGGTGCACATAGTATTTTTTTAGGTCAAGTCAGGGCAGATGAAAAAGAAGATGCAGTTGTAACCGCAATAGAATATACTGCATACGAAAAGATGGCTTTAGATAAAATCGCCGAAATTAGAGAAGCTTTATTTGAGAAATATAGTTTAACCTGTTTGCACGTATATCATAGTTTGGGAAAGGTTTTGGTTGGCGAGATTTGTTTATTCGTTCTGGTTTCATCTAAACATAGAAAAAATGCTATTGAAGCTTGTGAGGAACTAGTAGAGGCTATTAAAAAAGAACTTCCAATTTGGGGTAAAGAAATATATCAAAACCAAACATCTGTTTGGAAAGAAAATAGATAGTATGGTTAATATCACACATAAATCAAATTCGCTACGCAAAGCTACTGCCTGTGCAATTGTAAAATTGTCTTCAGAATCAACCATTCAAGCAATCGTAAATAAACAGGTGCCAAAGGGTGATGTGTTTGCTTTTGCAAAAGTTGCTGCATTATTTGCTATAAAAAAAACAAGCGATACCATACCCGACTGCCATCCATTACCAATTGAGTACTCAGATGTGTTTTTTAAGATTGATGGATTGTCTGTAGAAATAATCGTTGAAGTACATACCGTTTATAAGACTGGTGTGGAGGTTGAAGCCATGTATGGGGCTTCTGTTGCTGCGCTTACTTTATACGATATGTTGAAACCAATCGATAAGCAGATCGAAATTCAAAATATAAGATTGTTGTACAAAGAAGGTGGCAAAACGAGT
>JAYUFN010000257.1:0-12200 GCA_043738705.1 Bacteroidota bacterium | reverse complement strand
GTTGTTCCTGCCATGTCGAAAACTACCATCTTGGTCATAATCTTGAATTTACTTTTTAAGTCATTGTTAATTGAAAGGATATCTCTAAGTAAGGTTCTGATAATTGAATAGAAACTTAAAATTCAAATCCAAGGCGAAAAGTTATCCTATTCAGAGTGTTTAAATAACTAATACACTATTATTATTTTATTAAATTCAGTTTTAATAATGGGTTTGATTAGTTACATCTTATTCATGTCATGTTTATCCATTGGGTTAACCCCATTTTTGAAAATATATTCACTGTTCAATAAATACACTCCTTGAGTAACAACAATATCTCCTTCCTTTAATCCCGATTTTATTTCAATCAAATCATCTGTTTCTAAACCGAGCTCTACCATCCTTGTTTTAAAAGTATTCAAAGATGTTTGTACCCAAACCATTGAGGTAGTGGTATTTCTTAGCACGGCATCGATAGGCAAGGTTAAGGCATTTTTTTTAGTATTATTTATGAAAACGTATGCTGGCATACCTGGCCTTAATTGATTATTGCTATTAGGAATTCTAATTCTAATTAGATTAATTCTTGTGTCGGGATTAATTTCTGGATTGATAAATGAAATTGAACCTTTGAATTCTTTACCTGGCAAATCGGGAATCTGAACGGTTGCAATACCATATTTGTCTATATGTGAAAGTTGAGAGGTATACACTTGAGCTTCTGCCCAAAGCGTTGAAAGATTTGATACGCGTAATATTATTCCCCCCTCCATCACATAGTCGCCTTCTTTTATGTCTATTGATGTTATGAAACCACTGGTATTGCTATAAAAAGCCGTTAAGATATCATACTTACTACTATTTCGTAATTGATCTATATAGGCTTCCGATAAGCCCCATAATAATAGTTTGTTTTTAGAACTTTTTACAATCTCACCAAAATTAATTATTGTATTATCGATCCTCTTTTGTTTTTCTAATGCCATTAAATATTCTTGTTTGGCATTATTTAAATCTTCACTGTAGATTTCATATATTTTTTCTCCTTTATTAATGAAGTCGCCAATATTTTTAAAATACAAATGTTCAATCCTTCCCATTACCCTTGAATTAATCGAGACAGCTTTCATCTGATCAAAATTCAGCGTAGCTGTTAGTACAGTCCTTTCACCAATTGATGAATTCGAAATAGTATCACTATGAATATTTCCTAATTGAATCTGTTGGTCGCTTAGTCTGATTTCATCTGCAGAAGCTGTCATTTGTTTTTTTACTGAAATCAGCTCCATTCCGCAGATAGGACATTTGCCGGGTTTATCTTGCATTACTTGTGGGTGCATAGAACAAGTGTAGTAGGTAGCTGAATCTATCTGGTTAGCTATCTCATTTTTTTTCGACTTGCATGCAACAGTAAATATGAGAAATGCGAATATTATTTTAAATAGTTTCATCTTCAATTTTTTACTTTAATAAAACTTTCACTATCCATTAAATATTGGGCATTGGCTGCAATGGAATCCTGTTGGGTCAAACCATCAATGATTTGAATTATGCCATTACTAATAATACCCGTCTTTATTTTATGTGCTTTAAAACCTCCATTTTGTTTAAGGAAAACAATTTTATCTAACCCTAAAGAGAGTACTGATTCATTTTTTAACCAATACGCTCTCTTAGATTTACCCTTAATCATAGCTTTAACCTGCGAACCAATAGGAATATGTAATGAAGCGTTATCGAAATAAACTCTAGCAGTTAATGTTTTTGAATCTTTCCTAAAAAAGGGCTCTATAAAGTTGATGTGAGCGGTAAAATTTTTGTTGGGCGATGTTTCAGGCGCGATCAAAACTTCGTCTCCTGTTTTAATAGAAGATTGATCGCCTGCAAAAATATTTAGTAATATCCATGCTTTCGAAGGGTTATAAACCGAGAAAACAGGTTCTCCTTTCTTAACATACATGCCTTCTTTTAATGGCAACTCTTCAGTTATAGCTGCAATGTCTTTCATGCCTGATTGAGCCGTTGTCATTTTGCTAATTCCGGATTCATGAATATGCCCACTATAATTGCTAAAAACTGAAATGGTTAATGAAGCAGCTTTTAATTTAACTATTTGAGTTATTTGTGAATCATTCATTCCTAAAAGCGCTAGTCTTTGCCTGGCTGCATCAATTAATGAAATATTCTGTTCGTCATTTGCTAAGAGAAATAATAAATTCTGTTCTGCAGTTAAAATTTCGGGGCTGTATAGGTCCATAATCTTTTGCCCTTTTTCTACAAGTTGGTACCGATAGCGTACGTATAATTTTTCTATTCTTCCACTAACTTTTGACGCAATAATAGCTTCTTCTCTTGTATCATATGCAACCGAACCTAATGCTTTAATCACAAAAGATTCGTCTTTTAATTCAATGGCTGTTAATGGGATTGCTGAAACTACAAAGTTGTTAGTTGGTTGTAATAAAGTATTTAAATCTACATCAGTCACAGTAATACTTTCCGATGGTTTCTTAATTAAATGCATGCCACAAATTGGACAATCACCGGGAGCTTCTCTGATTATTTCAGGGTGCATTGAGCAAGTGTATAATTCTTTAACTGCCTGTTTTTCTGTTAAGCTTGTTTTTTTCTGCTGTTTACAGCCTATAAGTTCCATCAGAAGGATGGAAAAGAACAAAAGAACAGCCGGTAAATAATATTTTGCGTACATAATCATTTTTTTTCTAGAACCTTTTCTAATTCAGTTTGCATCGCCAACAGTTGCCCTAATTGATCAGTGTATTCTAATTGTGTCATATTCAAAGTTTCCCATGCATCATACAGCATGAATAATTCTTCTGTATTTTGTTGATACCCTAATTGAATAGCCTGAAAGTTTTTTCGAAGCGCTGGTATTATATTCTCTTCATATAGTTTTAACTGTTTCTTTTTTACTTCTATTTCTTTCAAAATTCCATAACTTATACCCGTTGCTTCATTAACAATCATTTGTTTTTGTTGTGAAAGTGATACCGCTTTCCACTTTAAACTTTCAATAGTAGCCTTAAACATTTTTTGGGATGCATTAAAAAGGGGTATTTTAACCATACCCATAATTGAAAATTGCCATGGTTGTTGCGCCCATGCAAACATGTGATCGTAACGAATACCAAACTCTGGTTTTAATTTTGCTTTTTCTGCATCCTGTTTTAGATAAGTTAGATTAATAGCTCTGTCAATTGCTTTCAAGTCACTACGAGTTGATATAAAAGTTGAACTATCAACTACTAATCCCGTATAATTTTTAATAGCATAATCAGTTGAATCAATTTCAAATTCTGTTTTTTTATTCCTATTCATAAGCGTATTCAAAACAATCTTTTTTTGAACAGCATCATTATCTAACATCACTTTCATATTTTGTAAACTTCCTAAAGCTGCTTTAGCTTTATAATAAGAGCTTAATTTCTCCATCCCGTTCCTATACCTTATTTCCGCATTCTCCAACATCATGTTTAATATTTTTTGATTCTGTTGCAGAATAGAAATTTTCTTTTCAATGATGATCCATTGGTAATAATTCTTTTTCGCTTCAGCGTATAGATCATTTAGCGTTGCATTCTTTTTTTCTTTTTCAACCGAAGACATGGCATTCATATATTTAGCTTCGGTTTCCTGTTTTTGTTTATTTGGAAACATTTGCTGGGCAGATACCATAAACATTCCCATACCCGGCTGCCCCATATCCGCTTTCCATTTATTAACGTTATAGGGTGTTTGATAAAACCCAGACGAAAAATCTGTCGGCATCCAGCTTCTGGCTCCTTTCGCTGCTTCATCCATTGCCATAATATCAGCATCATACATTTTCATTGCAGGATGTTGTTGTTGTATTTCTGAAAAAATATTTTCAAGATTTAACTTTTGCGCGTTCGCACTAAAAGCCGTATATAATACAAACTGAAAAAATAGTATTTTGTATTTCATAGTATTAATGTTTTGGCTCCTGTACATCTATTTTTCCGTGTTTTCTTAATTCATATTCTTTCGTCATTAAAAATATTAGTGGGGTAACAAGTAAAATATGTGTTGCCGATGTTAGCACACCTCCAATCATTGGCAACACAATTGGTTTCATTACATCACTGCCTACGCCATGACTCCATAAAATCGGAATCAATGAAAACATGGAAACACAAACCGTCATTAATTTTGGACGTAGCCTTTTTGCTGCTCCCGTAATTACATATTCTTTTAAATCATTTCTAGTTATTGTTTCCCTAGAATTTCCTTTCAATTTTACTAATTGTTGCATAGCATCATTCAAGTAAATGACCATTACAATTCCTGTTTCTACCGCTAATCCAAATAATGCAATAAAGCCCACTGCAACAGCTACCGATAAATTAACGTGCCAGAAATAAATCATATAAGCACCCCCAATTAGAGCAAATGGTATGGATATCATGCTAAAGAATGCTTCTCGAATTGAATGAAATGCAAAATACATGCACATGAAAATGATTACCAAAACAACAGGAATTACTAGTTTTAATGTCTTTTCACTTCGTATTAAATTTTCGTATTGTCCACTCCATTCTATAAAATAACCCTTGGGCATTTTACCCATCATTTTGTTTAATTTTTCCTGTGCTTCCTGAACGGTACTTCCTAAATCTCTTTCCCGAACATTAAATAAAACGGTTCCACGAAGTAATGCGTTTTCGGAATTTATCATTGGCGGCCCCTCTGAAATTTTTACATCCGCAACTGCCTCCAACGGAATGGGCCCAAAATTCATTGTAGATACTTGTAGTCGTTTTAATGCGGAAAGATTATTTCTAAAATCCTGACCAAATCTTGCATTCACTGAAAATCTTTGCCTTCCTTCAATAGTGGTAGTGAGCTTCATGCCGCCTAATGCACTTTCTACAACAGTATTTACGTCATCAACGCTTAAACCATATCTTCCAATTTCATCACGTTTAATAACAATATCAATATATTTCCCCCCAGTGATTGGCTCAACATATAAGTCTTTCACACCATCGATTCCTTGAAGATGTTTTTTAACCTGTTCCGAGAAATAATAAATTGAATCTAAATTTTGTCCATATACTTTTACACCTACATCAGTTCTAATTCCTGTTGAAAGCATATTTATACGATTGATGATGGGTTGTGTCCATCCATTCGTAACACCGGGTATTTGTAATTTATTATTCAACTCATTAATGATCTCTTCTTTGGTTTTTCCTTCTCGCCATTGCGCCTTTGGCTTTAATGTAATAATCGTCTCAATCATGCTGATTGGCGAGTTATCAGTTGCCGTATTTGCTCTACCTGCTTTCCCTAAAACATTATCTACTTCTGGAACTGATTTAATTAATTTGTCTTGTACCTGTAAAATTCTTTTGATCTCTGAATTAGATGCATCGGGTAAGGTAAGGGGCATAAATAAAATAGATCCTTCATCTAGTGGTGGCATAAACTCTCGCCCCAAACTCATTAGTAAAGGAATACTAATGGCCAAAGCCAAAATATTAATACCAATTGTTGTTTTTCTCCATTTAATACATCCTCTTATAACCGGTTCATATAGCTTCTCCAAAAATCGATTTATTGGATTGGCGTTCTCTGGTCTAAACCTTCCCCGCATAAATAGTGAAATCAATACCGGTGCCAAGGTAATAACGAGGATGGCGTCAACAGCCAATATAAAGGTCTTTGTATATGCTAATGGTCCGAATAACTTTCCCTCCTGGCCTGTTAAAAGAAAGACTGGTAAGAAGGAAGAGATGATAATTATTGTTGAAAAAAACACACCACGGGATACTTGTTTGCAGGCTTTCTCAATGATGGAAAGTCTTTCAACTTCGGGTATTTTATAATATGGTTTTGATAGTTTCATTTAAACGCTTTGAATGGTTCATCAAAATAATTATTTAAGTATTGGGTTTATGATTGTTTTGCCACTCTGATAAATTGCGATATGCATTTTCCGACATGATAATACCATTATCTACAATTACCCCAATAGCCAAAGCAATACCGGTTAGTGACATGATATTAGAGGACAATCCAAATGCATTTAATAGGATGAAACTAATTGCGATAGTAATTGGGATTTGAATGATAATACTCAAAGCACTTCTCCAATGAAATAAAAAGATGATTACAATAATGCAGACCACAGCAATTTCTTCAAATAATTTTTCTTTAATGGTTTCAATAGCAGCTTCGATTAAAGTACTGCGATCATAGGCAATTTTAAAACTTACGCCATCAGGTAGTCCTTTTTGAACTTCTTTCATTTTTATCTTAAGAGCAGTAATCACTTTATCGGCATTTTCACCATTCCGCATTACAACAATGCCTCCAACAGATTCCCCCTCACCATTACTATCAAATATTCCCAAACGTAAGTCGCCACCCATTTGCACAGTTCCTATGTCTTTTACTCTAACAGGAATGCCATTATAGTTGCCAATAGCAATACTTTCAATATCCTCTTTATTTTTTAAATAACCCAATCCACGAATAATATACGCCATGCCACTCATTTCAAACTTTCGCCCACCCACATCATTGTTATTGGCTTTTACTTTACTCATTACGTCCATCAAGGAGAAATTATAGAACTGGAGTTTTATAGGATCAACTACTAACTGATATTGTTTTTCAAATCCACCAAATGATGCAACTTCTGCAACACCAGACACTGTTTGTAATGCGAATTTGATGTACCAGTCCTGCAATGCACGTTGTTCACCTAAGTCCATATGCTTCGCGTCTAGTGTGTACCAAAACACATGACCAACACCGGTACCGTCTGGTCCTAATGTTGGAGTTATTCCTTGTGGGAGTAAGCGCTGTGCATAATTCAATCTTTCCAATACCCTTGTTCTTGCCCAGTACACATCAACGTTATCTTCAAAGATGACATATACAAAACTCATCCCAAACATCGATGCGCCGCGTACATTTTTTACTTTAGGAATACCTTCCAAATTTGATACTAAAGGGTATGTTATTTGATCTTCAACTACCTGCGGACTGCGTCCCATCCATTCAGTAAAAACAATTACCTGATTTTCGGAGAGATCAGGAATTGCATCAATAGGATTTTGTTTTACTGAGTAAATACCCCAGGCAAACAAACCAATTGCACAAATAATAACAACCAGTTTGTTGCCTAGAGCCAGTTCTATGATTTTTTGAACCATAAGAGAATAATTGTTTGACTTATTTTGTTTTCTTTTCAACCAGATTCATCCCGCATTTAGGGCACTTACCAGCCTTGTCGCTGATTACATCAGAATCCATAGGACAGGAATATGTGTTTTTAATAGCCACTTTTTTTACAACGAGAGTCATTCCGCATTTAGGACATTTACCCGGCTTGCCACTGATCACATCAGAATGCATTGGACAGGTATATTTAACAGCTTTTGAAACATCTACTTTCTCATTTTTTATTTTACCTTGGTCTGTTTGAGCGAAATTGGTAACTGCTAAAATGGTTGCGATCGAGAAGATGAATATTTTTTTCATGTGCTTTGTTTTAATGAAATATATAATTAATTTTTTGCTTTATCTTTTGTTAATTGCATGCCACAATTTGGACATTTGCCGTCTTTATCGCTCTTTACATTCGGATGCATAGGACAGCTATAGCCTAGCTTTGCTTTTTCTTTTACAGAAAGGTTTAAATTCATACCGCAAATACTGCAAACACCCGGCTTATCACTAACAACAGTTGCATGAGTTGGGCAAACATAGTTTTTAGATTGAGCCATTTTCATTTCTTCTTTTTTTGAAAGATTTAATTTCATCCCACAGATAGGACAATTACCTGGTTGTTTCATAGCAACAGTATCGTGCATACTACAGGTGTACCAAACGGTGTGTTTTGTAGTATCTATTCGGCCTGCTTTTGTTTGCGCAAATAAGGAAATAGACGAGATGGTTAAAACTGCCATCATCAGCATTTTAATAGTTTTCATTTTAATAAATTTTTAGAGTATAAACTTAGATTGAGTAAACATCAATATACGCCATCTCAAAAGCTATTCTATTAGCTTTTCTTTAGCACTACTTTAATAGTGATATCTGCAGAAAAAAATGGATATTAAATACGGAAAACGCAGTTGCGAATATAAATAGGAACCGGTTGGGTTAAAGGAGGGCCATTTGAATTGGAATTTTCTTCAATTGTTGAAGCAACGAATAGCTCAGGTGATACAAAGTAATTAAGTACAATTTCAGAAGGGGTTAGTTGTACCAGCTGATAGGCGGCTTCATCAACTTTTTGATCTTGCTCAACTTTTACAATCTTATGTTCGTCTTTACAGCATTTATTTTTGGAATTGCTTTTTGCCATTCCGCAACTAATGCAGTTATCTGATTTTTCATCGTGCCATAGACTGCTTCCTACATATTTACCCATGCAAGAATGCATGTAAACTGTAGCTCCGGTTGATAAACCGATATATAAAACAGCTAATATGAATACAATGAACTTTTTCATTTGACACGTGAAGTTAATATTAGTTTTTCGTAAAAAAAATGTAAAAAATTATAAAATGGCTTTTAGACTAGTGTTTCGACCTTAAAGCCTACTTTTTGAATTGTCTAATAATTTAAAGATATAACTAACTTAAAGAGGATTTTATAAATGCAACTAACCCTAATATAGAAGAATCCCAGATATTTAAGTAAGCATTATTCAAAGTGAATATTTCAACCTGTCCAACCCAAGGAGCTTACAATTTCTAAGAGAAAATTATTCTTAGTACATAAATAAGACATTAATTTTAGTTGGTTAACTGAACAACATATTAATGAAGATCTCATTTCTGCTGAACAAAGAAAATAATAATTTAAATCTCGTTCGATTGGTACTAGCATCGATGGTTATCATTGGGCATTCTCCAATTCTAAACGGTCAGACTAATTACTGGGTCGATCCAATCAACTATTTATTTCCTTTTGCTTCTTCTGGTCCATGGGCAGTGAATCTCTTTTTCTTTATCAGTGGATTAGTTGTTACCAATAGCCTACTGAGCAATAGAAAGCCCATACAATTTGCTGTTGCACGGTTTTTCAGAATCATCCCTGCTTTAGCTTTTGTAGTTATAATTTCTGCACTTATTGTAGGACCTATCGTAAGCGGTGTTACTACAAAAGAGTATTTCACAAGCATTATCACCTATTCTTACATCAAAAAAAATTTACTTTTTGATGCTTATTATATCTTACCTGCTGTATTCCAAAACAATCATTACCCTAATGCAGTCAATGGCTCACTTTGGACCTTGGCTTATGAAATGAGTTGCTATGCTATTTTACTGGGAGTATTTTTAATTATCAGAAACCGCGGGAAACTATTTTATAATATCATTGTTGTATTGATTATACTCGAGAATTTCTCGCCCTATAAATTTATTTTTAATTGGCTTGGTACCAATCCTGATATTAACTTATTGCCTACAGCTTTTGCTTTTGGTTCTTTCTTTGCTCTTAACGCGGCGGATATTAATATAGATAAATTCTCTGTTTTAGGAATTTTTCTAATCTATTTTTCATTTCGATCATCTGTTCATGCGCCGCTTTTTTTGAATCTAGCTTGTTGTATCAGCTTACTATATATTTCTTCTAACAATTTTTTTAATATTTACAGACCTAAATACGATATCTCATTTGGTGTTTATCTATGGGGTTTTGTAGTGCAACAAACGCTGTATCATTATGTAGGAACAACTTATGTTGGTATACATTGTATCGTCTCCTTATTCATTTCTTTTGTTCTGGCCTATATAACACATTTTCTTATTGAAAGGCCGGGTATTAATCTCGGAAGAAAATTAAATGCCTACACAAACACTATTTTATAAGCATCGAATACATCCCATTTAGGATTTATGAAGTTCTAAAATTTCGAACATAATTAGTTTAACGAAAATCTTATCGACTATGGAATTTCCTATTTAACTTATCTTATTAGTACGTTTAAATATTGAAACCATGACTTCTCAACATATAAAACAATTTGTAACAGTCTTGCTCTTTATATTCCTTTTTGTTCAGTGTAAAACAATGAAGGAAAATAGAAAAGACACCAAACAATTCAAATCCATTTATTTAGATCAGTTCAAGCTTACATATACACGAAGATTACTTCAAGCTGGATTCAACAATTCTGCTTCCATTAAAAGTATTCTTGAAACGGATCCCAAAGGATTTACTGAACCCATACTTTCAAAATCAGATACCAATTAATTGATAGTTTAGTTTTTGAAGACAATTTATTCATGATGGCAGACTCAACCAATAGAATTGGGATGGTGGCTAAAGGTGCAGGAGGGAAACACGTAATTAGTTATCTCATTAGCAAATTTGACCATAAATGGATCGATAGTGTAGCAAAAGTCAGATATAACACCCTTGGAGTGAAAAAGTTTTAATAATAAAATCCCCATTCTGCTGCACACCCTGCTACACAAATAGCAAACTCCATTAATATCACGCACTCCCATAAAAACAAAAATCCCTTGCAAATCAAGGGTTCTGAGAAGATGGTGGTCCCGCCAATCCCGAGTACTCGGGAGAACTTGGATCTATTCTTTTCACTTTGATAATTTTTGTTGATTATCAATTACTTAATTCAAAATTTGTGTAGGTAACTGTGTAGCAGAATGTGTTGTTGCTGCACAGGGTGCTGCACAGAAAAAATGATTAGGTTTATGATTCCGTATTTTTAATGATAGATTGAATAAGATGGAAAATCAGATACAGATATTTCAAGGAATTGATAATAAAATCAAAGTCGAAGTTAGGTTTGAGGAAGAAACAGTTTGGCTTACCCAAGGTCAACTTATTGAGTTGTTTGATTCAAGCAAGGCGAATATTAGTGAACATATAAAGTCGATTTTTCAAACAAATGAATTAGACGAATCCGCAACTGTTCGGAAATTCCGAACAGTTCAAATGGAAGGGAAAAGAAAAATAGAAAGATCTAGGTTGCATTACAACTTAGATGTAATTATATCAGTTGGGTATAGGGTAAACTCAAAAAGAGGAACCCAGTTTCGTCAATGGGCTACCCAACAATTAAAAGAATACTTAGTTCAGGGTTATATAGTAAACCAACAAAGATTAGCACAGAAAAATCAGGAGCTCATTTTATTGCATGATGGAATTCGAATTTTAAGTAGGGCTATTGAAGAGGTTTCCGATAAAGAATCCTTTTCTTGGTTGAATACATTTAGTACGGGGTTGCAATTATTAGATGATTATGATCATGAGCAATTAGATACAAAGGGGATCAGTTTGTCAACGGCATCTTATCCAACAATCGAAGAGTACATGATGGTTGTTAAACAAATGCAGAAGGAATTTGAATCAGATGTATTTGCTAAAATAAAAGATGAAGGATTTATTAGTGCAGTAAATCAAATAGCCCAAGGATTTGGCGAGGAAGATATTTATCCTAGTATTGAAGAAAAAGCTGCAATGCTTTTGTACATGATCATAAAAAATCATGCATTTGTGGATGGCAATAAAAGAATCGCAGCTGCTTGTTTTTTAATGTTTTTAGAGAGAAATAAATTATTGAATAAAATATCTGGCGCTTCGGTTATAAGTAATGAAGCCTTGGCAAGTATTACACTATTTGTAGCTGCAAGTAAAACAGAAGAAATGGAAACCGTTAAGCGCTTAATTGTTAGCGTGCTAAATAGAAGCAAAGAGTAATTAGTAGTAACATTGGCAATGGAATTTCCTATGCTTTACTTCATTCTACAAACCCAAAATTACTTAAAACAATTCCCGAGCAAATATTCCGATAACGCCATAGAAAGTTTCGGGGATGGGTTTGAAATTGGATAGTATTAGATTACAATCAAATTTACTCAAATGCTAGTTTAATCTTTTTAATATTCGCAGAACTCTTACCATAATCAGTTAAAGTTGGTTTTAATAACGATTTGCTAAGAACGGATAATTGAATTTTGAAATTATCTAATTTAGTTATTTTGATAATTATTTCTTCACCCCAAGATAGAATTGAAGCGCCTGTTCTCGCTTTATAAACATCCTGTTCAGTATCATATTTAAAATGATATGATTTTATTTTTTCAGGAATTGTATTTTGAATGATAGCTAAAGTTTCTTCGTACGTTTTATCAACTGAGAATATTGTTGTCTGTGTTGGTTTTATGTCGAAATCATTCAAAGAA
>JAYUFN010000256.1:0-12239 GCA_043738705.1 Bacteroidota bacterium | reverse complement strand
ACAGGTTTAGGTGGATTGGATATTAAAACCGGTTTAGAAAGTAATGACGGAAAATATTTGAACCCCGAAGTGAGTGCTGGTCAAACTAGCTATTTAGGTGTTGAAATGCCAATCGGTAAAGGCCTTCTAATGGATAAAAGAAGGGCCACTTTACAACAGGCAAAAATCTTTCAATCACAAAGTCAGCAAGACCAATTAAAAATGCTGAACGATTTATTGTTCAATGCGTATAATGCTTATTGGCAGTGGGCTGGAGCGTATCAATTGTTTAGCATTTATAATAAGTCTTACCAAATTTCAAAAGATCGTTTAAGGTTGGTGCGAATTGCATTTGATAATGGAGATAGAGCTATCATGGATACGGTTGAGGCAATGACGCAGGTACTGAATTATGAAGCACAGATGATTGATGCCCGTCAGAAAATCAATTCAACAA
This sequence comes from Bacteroidota bacterium, assembly GCA_043738705.1. Taxonomy (GTDB): domain Bacteria; phylum Bacteroidota; class Bacteroidia; order Chitinophagales; family Chitinophagaceae; genus Sediminibacterium. The sequence continues at coordinate 11,803 of JAYUFN010000256.1, read as the reverse complement.
GCCTTGAGCTTAGTAATTATTTATGGTTAGAGAATGATAGTGCCTATCAATTACCAACACAATATTTTCCTGATACCATACAATTTGTAATGGCGGTTAATGATCAAACCGTTGACGCATTATTAAGTAGATCAGCAAAGGAAAATCCTTCACTCAAAGCATATACGTTTAAATTAGAAGCATTAGATGTTGAAAAAAAATTGAAATTTCAAAGCCTGTTACCAATGGTGAATGTGAAGGCCAACTTACTCAATTCGGGATATAATGTGATCAATGGAATAGACGGAAACTTTTTGCAGAACAACTACAAATGGGGAATCGATGTAAAATTTCCCTTGTTATTTAGAGAGGGGCGGGGCGACTATAACAAGTCGAAATTAAAAATCCAGGAAACGAATCTAGAATTCAATGCTAAAAAATGGGAGGCTGAAAATAAAATTAGAAACTACTACAGCGAAGCAAATCTTTTGCAACAACAGATCCGATCGGTTCAATCAGTTTATAATGGGAATCTCGTACTTTTTAAAGCCGAGAACCTAAAATTCTATAATGGTGAAAGCAGCCTTTTCTTGGTTAATAGTCGCGAAACCAAGCTCATCGAAACGGCTGAGAAATTAGTAAATCTGCGGGTGAAATATTTTAAAGCTAAGTACGCTGCCGAATGGTCTGCCGGTTTATTGAAATAACCTAGTTAAACAATTAACATATATTAGGCTGATTTAAATATGATTAAAAATCAATCGATTAGCCGTTTTCCGAATGCTATTTGATTAATTTTTGGTTAATTTGTCTTGAAATAAAATAATATGAAGAACCTAAAACCAATATTTCTTATTCTAGGAATCATCCTGATTTCTCATGGTTTATTCGCTCAGGCTAAAACCATAACAGGAACTATTAAGGACAGTAAAGGTCAGCCTTTAGAAGGAGCAGCTATCAAGAATAAGAATACTGGTGCAAGCAGTGCATCCGCTAAAGATGGCGCTTTTAGCATTCAAGTAAGTCCTTCCGATGTTTTAGCAATCAGTTCGATTGGATTCCAATCCATTAATGTAAAAGCTAATAGCAGTTCATTTGTAATTGTATTACAGGAGGCTGCTTTTGAATTGCAGGAAGTAGTTTTATTGGGAAGCAGAAAAGGAGGTCGTGTAAAAACAGAGTCGGCCGTTCCTGTCGACGTGATCAATATTAATCAGGCAGGCGTACCTACTGCAAAAATGGATCTGACTTCCGTTTTGAATTATGCGGCACCATCTTTTAACTATAATAAACAATCAGGAGCCGATGGTGCAGATCACGTTGATCTTGGTACTTTGCGTGGATTAGGACCTGATCAAACTTTAGTATTAATCAATGGTAAGAGAAGACATCAAACAGCATTCGTTGCTTTATTTGGTACAAGAGGTCGTGGTAATTCAGGTGTTGATTTGAACGCTTTTCCTCAATCAGCTGTAGATAAAATTGAAATATTAAGAGATGGGGCATCTGCACAATATGGTTCGGATGCAATGGCCGGTGTTATCAATATGATGCTGAAAAAGGATACAAATCATTGGACTATTAATACTGGCTGGTCTGGTTATTATGATAGTAAATACAATGCTTATAATACGCGCGCAACAAAAAGATATGTATATAGTAATCCGATTGACGGAGGTACTTTTTCATTCTCTGCAAATAATGGTGTTAAGATTGGTAAGAAGGGTGGATTCATCAACGTATCGTTCGACTTCCTAAATCAGGCAAAGACTTTTAGGCAAGTTGCTGATACCAATATAATGACTAACCCGAATGCACAAATACTGAATACAGGAAGGAGAGCATTTGGTGATGGATCAGTTACTACTGCAGGTACCATGTTTAACATGGAAATCCCTACAGATGCAAAAACTACATTTTATGCATTCGGTGGTTATAATTATAAAAAATCAGACGCTTATGCATACAGTAGGAACTGGAGCGCAAGACCTGATCGTTTCCCTGTAACTTCTACTGGTGCAAGAATTGATGTACCTAGCATTATGACAACCGATATTGATGGAGAAACTTGGTACAATCCACATATACAAACTGTAATTCAGGATATCTCTTTATCCGCAGGAATTAAAGGTGTTACAAAGAATGACTGGAGCTGGGATTTGAGTAATACAATTGGTAGAAACGATTTTCATTATTTTGGTGATAAGACTTTCAATGCCTCAAACATTGGAAAGGCTACCCCTAATCATTTTGATGATGGCGGATTTAATTTCTTACAGAATACCACTAATTTAGATTTCAATAAATCGTATAAGTCTATTGCACAAGGATTGAATATTGGTTGGGGCGCTGAATTCCGATACGAACAATATGGGATTTATAAAGGAGAAGAAGGATCTTATATCGGCTATACCAATACTTTAGGTCAGGCACCTGGTTCACAAGGTTTTCCGGGCTTTAGTCCTTCAGATGTTGTGAAAGCGAATCGTACCAATTTGAGCGGCTACCTTGATGCTGAATTGAATGTAAGTAAAGCATGGTTATTAGATGGAGCTGTGCGTTTTGAAAACTATTCTGATTTTGGATTTGTAAACACATACAAATTAGCATCACGTTATAAAGTGACTAATAATTTTAACTTACGTGGATCGGTTAGTACTGGTTTCCGTGCGCCATCATTGCAACAGATTAATTTTAGTAATACACTTACTTCATTCAGTGGGGGACAATTAGTGCAATCTAGAATATCGCGCAATAGTGATCCAGTTACAAAATCTGCCGGTATCCCTGATTTGAAACAAGAAACTTCAGTAAATACAAGTATTGGTTTTGCATGGAAGGCAGCAAAAGGTTTTACGATCACTGTAGATGGATATACGGTTAAAGTGAAAGACCGGATCGTTCTGTCGGGCTTGTTCAGTGCAACTGATAATACATTGCCTACTGCATTTACTGATCAACTTAATAAATTGGGCGTTGCTACTGCTCAATTCTTTTCAAATTCTGTAAATACAACCAATACTGGAATCGATATTGTTGCAGATTATTCCAACAAGTGGGGGAATAAGAGTTTCAAAATTTTGTTAGCTGGAAATATTCAGAAGATGACTGTTGATGCCGTGCATGTACCGGCAGCTTTGAATGATAGCTACCTGCATCAAAAAACTTTTTTCAGCGATCGTGAAGAAGCATTCTTATTAGCATCTGCTCCTAAAGCTAAAATTACTTTGAACCTAGAGTATGCTGTTGGTAAAATTGGAATGGGTGCACACTTTACCTATTTTGGAGAGCAATCTTCAAAAGGGTTTGGATATACTGGTTTGGCTAGTAAGGCTGGAACTAATGGACCTGGCGATCCTGCAATTTCAGGTAGCTTTGGAGGTATCGATCCTTATGTAGATATTGATGGATATAATGATCAGGTGCATGTTACTCCAGAAGTATTTAAATATAGTCCAAAGATTACTACTGATATTTTTGCTTCTTATAAGTTTAGTAAAACAGCAAGTTTATTTATGGGAGCAGATAACTTATTTAATGTGCATCCGGATTTTGCAGCTGTTAAAAATGCGAGATATGAGGCATTGGATAATGAAACTGGAGGCCCTTGGGAATCTGTTCAAATGGGCTTCAACGGGTTACGTTTATTCACTAAGTTAGTATTGAATTTCTAAAATAATTTCTTAAATGATCTGCGAATTTGCTGCGATTAATTGTAGCAGGTCGCAGATTTTTTTATCCATAAATCAAGTGTCATGACTTCAAGAATTTTTATTTTACTGTGTATATTTTTTACTTTAATAACAACTATTTCGGCTCAAAATAAAACGATTGTTTTTCAGTCTGACTTTGGTTTAAAAGATGGAGCTGTTTCAGCCATGAAGGGAGTGGCAATAGGCGTTTCGGCAGATTTAAAATTGTTTGATTTAACGCATGAGATTCCTGCTTATAATATTTGGGAAGCAGCCTATCGATTGGAACAAACCGTAACTTATTGGCCTGCTGGTACTGTATTTGTTTCTGTAGTAGATCCGGGTGTTGGAACGAATCGTAAATCGGTGGTCGTAAAAACTAAAACAGGTCATTTTATAGTAACACCAGATAATGGCACCCTTACATTAATTGCTTCATCTTTAGGAATTGCGGAAAAAAGAGAAATCAATGAAGCGGTAAACAGAAGAAATGGTTCACAGAAATCATATACTTTTCACGGACGTGATGTATATGCATTTACTGCTGCAAGATTAGCTTCGGGCGCAATTAGTTTTGAACAAGTGGGTAGCCTATTGTCGAATGAAGTTGTTTCTATTCCTTATCAAAAAGCAGTTAAAGAGGGTAATCAACTTAAAGGGAATATTTCAATTTTGGATATTCAGTATGGTAATGTATGGACCAATATTCCAGCAGAAATGGTACAGCAAATCAATTTAAAATTTGGGCAAAACTTGAGTATCCGCATCTATCATAAAGGAACTAAAGTGTGGGAAGGATTAGCTCCATATTGTGAAACATTTGGAGCAGTAGCAAAAGGCAAACCATTAGTATATTTAAATAGTTTGATGCAATTATCCATTGCTTTAAATATGGGAAGCTTCGCAGACATTTATCATGTTGCAAGTGGAAGTGATTGGAGTATTATTGTGAATACAGTTAAAAAAAAATAATTAAGATTTCTTCTTTGATAAATAATAGATAGGAATACCAATACAGGTAATAATTGCACCAAGCATAGAATTGATAATTGGTGCTGTTCCGTTTCTATAATTGTTAATGTCTGTATATAGAGTTGAGCATAGAAAAAATGCTACAAATGCTACAAAGAATAAAGGAACGATTGGGTATCCCCAAACCTTATAAAATCTAGGCACCTCGTGCATTTTTTTTCGAAGCAGGAATACACCTAGCCCACTCATGCCATAAAAAAACCAGCTTACAAAAATTAGCATATCAGTAAGCATATCAAATGAACCACTAAGAATGAGAATGATAGTCCAAATGGCATTTAGTATCAATGCATTTCCAGGGGTATTGAATTTTTTTTGAGGTTTTCCAGCCCAGGCAAACCATCGATTTTCTTCGCTCATTGCATATGTAACCCGTGCTGTAGCTAGCACATTAGAATTAGCAGATCCCAATGTGGAGAGCATTACCATTATAGCTATGATACCCCCGCCTATTAGTCCCCAGGTTACGGTAGCTGAATCTGAAGCCACAAAAGTGGAGAGTGCCATTTTATCAATGGGTAAAACATATAAATAAGCAAGGTTAACTAATACATAAATGATAATACAAAAGCTTAATCCTAAAAAAAGACTTTTTGGAATATTTCTTTGTGGGTCTTTGATCTCACCAGCAACAAAAGTAATATTGTTCCAGCCATCATATGCCCAGAAAGCTCCTGCAATGGCTGCCATATAAGCACCAATCAAATCCCAGCCATGAGGCATGGATGGGATTGAGGTAACAATATTATGGCCGCTTCCTTTTCCTGAAAATAAAATACCAAAAATTAAAAGTACAATGGCAATTGCTTTTAAAGCAGTGAGAATTCTTTGTAAGGCACCTCCATAAGCAATACTTAAATAATTCACAGTAGTCAAAATTAAAATCAAAAAGACTGTGAGCATTTTCACACCAAAATTTTCAAGGGGGAAAACATTACCTACTAATGGTATATGAACTGTAAACGATTTTTCTATGCCAACACTAAAATGCGGTAACTCCACAAAATAATTAGCGTATTGAGAAAAAACGTATGCAATAGAGGCGTTACCTGCAGTATTAAAAACAGAGAAAGCTGCCCATCCATATAAAAAAGCAAAAGCATCTCCATACATTTTTTTAAAGAAAACATATTGGCCACCTGTTTCGGGAAACATAGCCGCAACTTCAGCATTACTTAAAGCACCAAATAAAGTAATGATACCGGCAACTATCCAAACACTTATTAATAAGAGGGGCGATCCTAATTGGGAAGCCATTAGTGCAGGCTTCATAAATATTCCTGAACCAATAACTCCACCAATAACTAATGCAATGGTAGTATTGAGTGATAAAGTTCTTTTGAATCCACTCATCTGTTTATTGATTCAGAAAGTAATGAATGAAAATGGTGTGTTCCTTTTTCGCGATGAACTGAGTACCGTCCATGTTTATAAAATCTGGAACGAATTCCGCGTTGTACATTTTCAACAACTTCTTCATCTTCTGCTTCTACTGTTGTTAATCCACTACCTGCACCCTGATTCATTTTTGATGCATCGTATACAAAGGTCAGAAAGCGAACTTTAGTTGTAGATTCAGTTTGTGGTTCAATAATATTTAATGATAAACCCCAGGGGTAAAAATTGAACATCATATTAGGGTAAACCCAAAAATAAAAAGCAGCAACTTGTTTGCCGTAGTATTTACTTTCTTTTGGGAGATCAAATGAACTAACACCTTCCTTCGCAATACCTAATTGTAAATTAGAATACTTAAATGTTTCTGTAGTATAATTTTTAAATTCAATTACTGCATTTAAAGTAGGATGCACAAATGGGATATGAAATCCTTCCAGATAATTTTCACAATAAAGTGCCCAGTTAGCATTTACCATAAATTCATTACAAAGATCTTGTCGAAATTCCATTTTATCGAGTGGAAGCCAACCAATAATTTCCTGCATTTCTGCAAAAAAATCTGATACCGGAAATATAGGGTTCAAACTCGTGAACAAAAGTTTACCCCATTCAAAAAGAGGTAATTGTTTTAAATGATTATTCTCGGGTATAAAATTTTCAACTTCATTAAATTCAGGCATTGAAATAAAACGACCATTTAAATGAAATAAACGACCGTGATACTTACAACGAAGTTGATTTATTTTACAAGGTTCGTAGACCAATAAATTTCCCCTGTGATTACACACATTCGACAGGCAATGGATTTCGTTTTCCTTATTTCTAGTAATAACTAAAGGTTCATTGATATAATTCTCTAATAAATTTACTGGCTGAGCCGATCCTGTTTCCTTTACTTGGTCTGAATGGCCTATATACTGCCAACTATTTGCAAATATTCTTTCTTTAGCCATTTCAAAATATTTTGGATCAATATAGAAATCCTTTGCAATCGTCTTTGCCCTGGCAATATTTGGGTCGATATATAAACCTGACATGAATCTTATTTCTTTAAAAATAGGAGATTTAGCGCATATTATTTTAAATGAAAATCCTAAGTGCTTTTACTAAACGCAATAAAAAAAGCCCTTCCGAAGAAAGGCTTCTTTATTCTTTAAAGTTGAATTATTTCGATAAAACCAAAACTTGAAAACTTCCAGAAACCATCTTAGGTCTTGTGCCTTTAGGTGCATCAGCCGGAACTACTTCCATGTCTGCTGCAGGTAAATAAAGTTTATGAGTTTTTGTATCAATAGTCATTGTGCGTGCAGATTTTTTTGTTGGGATTGTTTCCAACACTACAATTTTATTCGCATCCTGTTCTTTAACAATGGTTAAAGTTCCAGAACCATTTGATGTAAATATGAGATTAGTCGAAGGATCAAATGCAGCCCCATCGCAACCTTCACCAATTGGTAATTGTCCAACAATTTTTCCATTGGTAGCATTCATTGCTACTAATAACTTATCGCAAGTAGCAAAAAGTCTTTTTGTTTTTAAATCAATTACCAAACCGGTTGGTTCTTCACCTGGCAAAAGTGACCAATGATTAATTACCGCATACTTTACCATGTCCACTACAACAATTTCATTCTTGTCTTCACTATTTACAAAAAGCTTACCCATATTATCACTAACTGCAGTTTCGGGTTTTCCACCAACTGGAATAGTAGCGACTACTTTTTGTGTAACCGGATCAATGATGGTTAGATCTTTACTTCCACCATTACAGGTGATAATTTTTTTAGAAAATTCGTCATACATAATAGCATCAGGATTTTCGCCGGTACTAATTTGTGATAAAACTGCCGCTGTTTTTAAATCAAAAACAGTAACGTTATTTAATCGACCATTACTGGTGTAGCCTTTTCCAAGCGATGGAATAAATGCAATCCCATGCACACCAGTTGTATTGGCGACTACACCCAAAGAATCTCCAGTGGATTTGTCTAGAATATTTACTTGTGTGCCATGCGACACATACAGCCTGTTAGAACTTTCATCAACTGCAATATAGTCCCACCCCCCTTGACTAGCAATATGGAAAGTTTTAGTTAGTTTATAACCACTTGTTTTTTGTGCCGAAACTTGATTCAGTGAAATCGTTAAGGCTGAAATCACTGTTAATTGGAAGAGTAACTTTTTCATATTAAATTTTTGGTTTTGTGTTTATTGAAATCAAACCTAATTAGGCATTTTGTAGTAATTCTGAATCTTCTTTATCTCGGTTTTTATTACGATATAATAACCGAATCAAGCTAGGTAATACAATTAAAAGTAGTGGGAGTGCAACGATAAATCCTCCAATCACTGCTATTGCAAGAGGCTGATGCAATTGAGCTCCGGTTCCTATTCCCAAAGCAATTGGTAGTAATGCAATAATTGCTCCCAAGGCCGTCATCAGTTTTGGTCTCAATCTAGTAGAGATAGAATAGATTAGGGCTTCATCCACATTATTAGTTGTTTTTAGTGATTCACGGAATTGCAGGAAAGTAAAAATGGCGTTTTCTCCAATTACACCAACAATCATGATCAATCCGGTATAACTACCTACATTCAGTGCGGTACCAGTAAAATAGAGCCCCATATAACTTCCACTGATTCCTAAAACCGCTATTAAAAGAATGATCATAGCGATACTGAAATCCTTGAATAAAAAGAGGATTACGCCAAAGACCAATAAACTCGAAGTGATTAAAATAATAAGTAGTTCTTTAAACGACTGCTGTTGATCTGCATAAGAACCACCATATACAATTGCATATCCCTGTGGCAATACAATATTAGAATTGATAGCTTTTTGTATGTCTTTGATAGTACTTCCTAGGTCTCTTTTCTCTAACCTCGCTGTAATAACACCCATAGATTGTAAATCTTCTCTTTGAATTTCTGCATCACCATTATTGATCCGCACAGATGCTAGCTGATTGATTGGATGCAACTTCCCACTCGGTAAGAATATGGGCGTTTTATTGATATCTGCAACACTTAATGTTTTACTACCGGGATAAATTAGGCGAAGGTTACTGAGTTGTTCCTTATCATATACACTACCAACCAGATTTCCTTCAAGTGAAGACTGCATTTGAAACTGTAGGTTCGAGGCGGTAATACCATATTGCGCCATGGCACTATAATTAGGTTCTATGTTGATTGAGGGTCCTGCAATAACCACTCCGTCAAATACATCTGCTGTACCCGGTACTTTCGAAATGATATCAGCAATTTTTTTGGAGAGGACTTGCAAGTTTGCTTGGTCATTCCCAAATACTTTTACTTCAATGGGTTGTACTGAAGTCATTAGGTCGCCCAACATATCACCTATTACTTGTCCGAAATCAACCCGCAATGCAGGTTGAGTTGCTTCTACTCTTTTTCGGATATCGCTAATCACCTCTTCCGTAGATTTTGTTCGGCTCTTCTTTAATTGTATCAGGTAATCTCCCCTATTGGGTTCAGTAATAAAGAAGCCCATTTGAGTACCTGTTCTTCTGCTATAAGCTTCTACTTCTGGTACTTTTACAATTATTTTCTCCACCTCGCGAAGGATACGGTCTGTTTCTTCCAACGAAGTTCCTGGAGGTGAATTGTAATCAAATACAATACTTCCTTCATCCATTTCAGGTAAAAAACCGGTTTCTAATTTTGGATAAATTGTGTACACAGCATATCCTAGTGCTGCTATGATAATAAAACTGAGATATGGTTTTCTAATAAAGAAACCAACCCATTTTTGACGTGCAACATGGTGCACAATAATTTTCTTTTTTTTGTTTACTTCGCTTGCTTTTCTGGTAAAGAATAAATAAATAACCGGTAGTGCAATCCAGGTAACAAAAAATGAGCAAACTAAAGTAATGATCATGGTATCGGTCATTACTTTAAAATAGGCACCGGCAACTCCACTCATCAATACAAAGGGTAAGAATATTACAATGGTACTCAAAGAGGAACCAACCATCGCAGGAAATAAATAATGAATCGCTTTTTTTACTAAGCTATCCGATGGTTGATCAGGATATTCTTCATGCGTTCGATGAATTTGTTCCACCACTACAATTGCATCGTCGATAATTAAACCAATAGCTGCGGCTAATGCCCCAAGGGTCATAATATTGAGGGTCTGTCCTATGGCATATAAACAGATTACTGCCAAACAAAGGATAACCGGAATTGTAATTAGAATAACGCTACTTGCTTTGAACGAACGAAGAAATATGATAGCAACTAAAATGGCCAGACCTAACCCCATAAATAAAGAATCTGTTACGCTTTTAATACTGTCTTTTACGAATTCAGCCTGAACATAAAATGGTTGAATGGTTACATCTTTTGGGATAATTTTTTTCAGCGCCTTTAATTTGTCATCCATCTTATCACTCAATGCAATCAGGTTTGCATTGGGTTGTTTAATTACTGCCAGGAGTATTCCTTCATGACCATTGGCATTGATCTTAATATACTCTTTAGCTTCCTGAATTTGTACTTCTGCGATATCTTTTAGTAAGATGATTCGTTTTCCATTATTGCTGATTACAATATTGTTTAACTGTTCTTTAGAACTTACTACTGCATCGGTTACCGTTAAGTATAATAAACGATAGTCGGATAAATATCCATTCGACTTGATAAAATTAGTTTGACTTAAAGCCGTATTAATCATATCTGGAGTAACACCGAGTGTGCTCATTTTCTGGATGTTTAATACCATCCAATACTCCTTTGTCTTTCCTCCAATTACACGAATTTCAGCAACTCCGTCAACCTGCGATAGAAAAGGTTTGATAGTATACATTGCCAACAATTTCATTTCAATTGCTGACCTTGTTTTACTTTCGAGCGAGAAACCAGTAATGGGTAGGATAGAGGGATTCATCCTTTCCACTGTGATCTGGATATCGGGAGGCAGTGTATTTTTTATTTCGTTAATCTTAGATTCTATCCTTTGCTTACTGATATCAATATTAGTGTTCCAATCCATGAATGCTGAGATCTCACAAGTACCTCTGCTTGTAGTGCTTCTGATACGTTTTAAATCAGGAACCTGCTTTATGGCATTCTCTAATTGACGCGTAACAGTAATCATCATTTTTTTTACAGGTTGTTGACCTGCATCGGCAATGATTTTGATCTTTGGAAAAGTAATTTCTGGAAAGAGTGCAGTTTGTAATTTACTATATGCAAAAAAACCACCTAGTACAACGATAACGACTAATACCGATACTGGATTTTTATATGTTTTGAAAAAGTTGTGCATAGGATCAGTTATTGTTAATGGTAACTTTTGCAGTATCCGGTAAACCATAGTTTCCGGTCAATAGAATCTTATCACTCGGTTTCAATGCAGGAGAAAGTATTTCCACACTGTTTCCATTTTCTAATCCTTTTTTAATGGGCACTTTAACTGCAGTAACACTGTCAATTAATTGCATGATCCAGAACTCACTTTGTGTTTCATCGCTTAAAACTGCCGATTTCAAAAGTGATACTGTATTATTTTTAGAACTTTTTATTAGACTAACTTTTGCGATCAGGTTTTCTGGAATTTGTTTTGTGCTGTTAATGCGAATTACATAACTCTGTGTTTGAGAAACGGGATCCACGGTAGGTAATGCATTACTAATACGGCCATCTAAAACAGTTCCATCAGGTAATTTTAATTG
>JAYUFN010000255.1:0-1539 GCA_043738705.1 Bacteroidota bacterium | reverse complement strand
CATCACCCCTTTGGAAGCTACCGAAAAAATAGAATGCCTACGTTATCTCGAATATGGCGTACCACTAAGAATGGTTGTTACAAAATATATGGGTGTTGAAATTGACACCCCCGAAGACCTGATCAAAGCTGCTAAACTTTTAGCATAACACTTCATAAAGTTTAATAATAGCAATCGTATAAAATAGTTAACCTGAAACTTATTGGCGGCGTTTTCTTATCTTTCTGAAACTAAACAACGATTGCTTATGAATCAGAACAAGCTCTTGCGATGGTCGCTAGTAGTAGCACTGGCAGGTTTTATTTTTGGATTTGATACTGTAGTTATATCTGGGGCAAATCAACCCATTAAAGAACTCTGGCACACTTCGCCCCTATTTCATGGTTTCTTTATTATGTCGATGGCTTTATGGGGTACTGTATTGGGAGCTTTGTTTGGAGGTATACCAACAGAAAAATATGGTAGAAAAAAAGTATTACTCTGGATTGGAATCTTGTTTGCCCTATCAGCATTTGGTTCTGCTTTTGCAACTGATCCCTATACTTTTTCATTCTTCCGTTTTATCGGAGGCATCGGTATAGGCGTTTCCTCTGTTGTAGCACCAATCTATATTTCAGAAATCTCAACACCTTTAACAAGAGGAAGGCTTGGAGCCTTATACCAATTCAATATTGTTTTTGGAATATTGATCGCATTTCTATCAAATTATTTTTTACAGGGAGTTGGTGGTGTAAACGACTGGCGTTGGATGTTAGGCGTGTTAGCAATACCTTCTTTAATATACACTGGGTTGGTTTGGGGTATTTCTGAAAGTCCGAGGTGGTTAATTACAAAAAAGAATGATTTAGTAGAAGCGAAAAAAGTATTGCAATTGATAGGCATATTAGAAATAGATGATGAAATCGATAGCATCATTAAAAGTAATGAACATGAAGCAGGAGTTGGAAAAGCTTCTGATTTCTTTAGCGCCAAGCACAAGAAAATAATTTATTTGGCTTTCATGATTGCACTTTTCAATCAGCTGTCTGGTATCAACTTCATTTTATATTATGCTCCAGAAATTTTAGAAAAAGCTGGCCTTGCTGCTAAGGAATCACTATTTAATTCAATAGCAATTGGCGGAACGAATTTGATTTTTACTTTTGTTGGGTTATACCTGATTGATAGATTGGGCAGGAAAACTTTATTGATTCTAGGATCGTTTGGCTATATACTTAGTTTGTCGATGGTTTCATTTGCATTCTTTACTCACGCTGGTCCGGTATTTTTAATGAGTTTTCTTTTATTATTCATTGCAGCACATGCGGTTGGTCAGGGTGCAGTGATTTGGGTATTTTTATCAGAAATATTTCCTAATAAAATTCGTTCGGCTGGTCAATCTTTCGGTGCTAGTATACACTGGGTATTTGCAGCATTGATTACTCTGATTACACCAGTATTTCTTGATAAAGACAATGGGATTTTTAAAAATAACCCTTGGCCAATTTTTGCATTCTTCGCTATGATGATGTTAGTGCAATTGATTTGGGTGCTGACTAG
>JAYUFN010000254.1:0-4464 GCA_043738705.1 Bacteroidota bacterium | reverse complement strand
TTTGGATACTGGTATTAGAGAACTAACTATTGTTGGGCAAGCCATAGGGTTGAGTTTGAGAGGATTGAGGCCTATTGCAGAAATCCAATACTTAGATTATTTATTATATGGCTTACAGCCCCTGAGTGATGATGTAGCTACTACTCACTTTAGAACTAGAGGGATGCAAAGTGTTCCATTAATTATCCGTACCAGAGGACATCGTTTAGAAGGAATTTGGCATAGTGGATCTCCCTTAGGAATGATTATTAATGCCCTGAGAGGGTTATGGGTTTGTGTTCCAAGAAATATGGCACAGGCTGTTGGAATGTATAACACACTTTTAAAAAGTAACGATCCTGCAGTTGTAATAGAGTGTTTGAATGGTTATCGATTAAAAGAAAAAATGCCTGCAAATCTTTTGGAGTATACCATTCCTTTGGGTATTCCTGAAGTGATCAGAACCGGAACCGACATTACCATTGTTTCTTACGGTTCTGTTTTAAGAATTATTCAGGATGCATCTGATCGATTGATGCGAGCCGGAATTAGTTGCGAAATTATTGACGTGCAAACCTTGTTGCCATTTGATATCAATAAATCAATTGTAGAATCATTGAAACGCACCAATCGTATATTGTTTATAGACGAAGATGTGCCGGGAGGCGCTTCGGCATATATGTATAACGAAGTGATGGAAAAACAAGGCGGGTATCAATGGCTTGATGTAAATCCAAGAACGATCACATCAAAACCAAACAGGACTGGTTATGGTAGTGATGGAGATTATTTTGGAAAACCGAATGCAGAAGAAATCATTTCAGTGATAAAAGCTATGATGAGTGAATAAAACAAATTAATTTTTTATAAAAGTCTGTTTCAAAATGAGACAGACTTTTTTTATGCTATAAATAGATCTGTTAATTGATTATTTGGAACCCAGCAAGTTTCTTTTTTTCCAAACCAATGATACCTATTTTTTGCAATAAAATTATATAGGAAATCTCTGAGAAATGCAGGAATGATGCGGCACATGTAAAGTAGCGACCATGGGCCTGATAAACACTTCGCCACTTTTAAAGCAGCTGTTGATCGACTGTATATAATACCATCTTGCAACAATAAAAAAGAATTGAGATCAGTTGTTGAAAGGTTTGTTTGTGTAAGAAGAGATTGTCCAAATGCACTTTGTAAGGATGCAAATCTGAAATACTTTTTTGGATCTCTTTTAATTACAAATTGTACAGAGCCACTGCATAGATTACAGAAGCCGTCAAATAATATTACTGGGTGTGCGGTATAAATTTCTTGCTGCATAAAAAAGCCGCATTTCAGATGCGGCTTCAAAGTTACTCGATACGTATTAGAACAATTTATTTATGCCATATTGTGAAACACTTTGTTCACATCTTCATCCTGCTCTAATCTTTCGATTAGTTTACTTACATCGTCGGCCTGCTCGTCGGAAACAGGAACCGTTGTAGTTGGTATCCATTCTAATTCAGCACTGATGGTACTTAATCCTTTTTCTTCCAAAGCTTTCTGAAGGTTTCCAAAATCAGCGAAGGCGCAACGTAAAAGCATGATCGGATTGTTATCGTCATCCACACTATCACCTAATTCATCTAGGCCGTGATCGATCAATTCCAATTCAAGGTCATCTAAATTTAATCCATCGGGATTTAATTTAAATACACCCATTTTTTTGAATTGAAAAATCACACTTCCACTATTGCCTAACGCTCCATGACCTTTATTGAAATGACTCTTTACATTTGCAACAGTTCTTACATGATTGTCGGTAGCGGTTTCTACCAATAATGCTACTCCATGCGGCGCATATCCTTCATAAAGAATTTCTTCGTAGTTACTGGTGTCTTTCCCCATCGCCCTCTTGATAGCCGCTTCAACACGGTCTTTTGGCATACCAACACTTTTGGCATTCTGATAGCATCGACGAAGTGCGGGGTTAGTTGCAGTGTCTGGTCCACTTGCCTTTACTGCTATTACAATTTCTTTACCGATGCGGGTAAATTGTTTTGCCATTTTGTCCCATCGAGCAAACATAGTGGCTTTGCGAACTTCAAAAATCCTTCCCATAATGATTCATTATAATGATATTAATATAAGGTTGGCAAAATTAGCGTAACAAAAGCAAGTAGCCAAGCCTATAAATAAAAACAGTCGGGCTTTTACCCGACTGTTTTTACAACGAAAATGTATTTATGATTTTAGTTTACTGTGAGTTTTACTGTAGCCGAAATAAACAACTAGTCCAACAATCATCCATACTAAAGCACTTAATAAAGTTTCTTTAGGAAGTGAAACGATCATTGCGGTACATACCAACATACCCAAAATGGGTACTAGTGGTACTAGGGGTGTTTTAAACGGACGAATTCTATCGGGTTCGTTTCTTCTCATCACCCAAACACCAACACATACTAATACAAAAGCAAATAAAGTGCCGATGCTAGTTAAATCGCCTGCAACACTACCAGGAATAAATGCAGCGAACGTGCCCACAAATACGAAAAGTATCATATTTGATTTATAAGGTGTTCTGAATTTAGGATGCAAGTCCGAAAATACTTTTGGTAAAAGACCGTCGGTTGACATGGTGTAGAATACACGGCTCTGACCCATCAACATTACCAAAATTACCGAAGAGAATCCAGCTAAGATTGCTATGGTAACTGCTTTGGCCAACCAACCATAACCTTGCATATAAGTTTCAATGGCATAAGCAACAGAAGCTTCTTTACCTGATTTTACAAAATCAGTATAAGGAGCTACTCCAGTTAACACATAAGAAAATAAAATGTATAAGATAGTACAAATTACCAACGATCCGAGGATACCAATTGGCATATCTCTTTTTGGATTTTTTGCTTCCTGAGCGGCAGTTGAAACTGCATCAAAACCAATGAAAGCAAAGAATACAATTGCTGCACCTGTTAGTACGCCACCATATCCGTGTCTAAAAAAATCCGAATAACTATAGAGCGTTCCATCTGGCTTCAATGCTGCTGGGGCATCGGCAGGAATAAAGTAAGGCGTGTGATTTGCTGGGTTAATGTAACGCCATCCTACAAAAATAAATACCACAACGATGGTTACTTTAACTATCACAATAATTGCATTTACGAAAGCAGATTCTTGGGTGCCTTTTATTAAAAGTGCTGAGAGCATTAATAAAATAAATAAAGCAGGAATATTCATAATACCATAATGCATGGTATTTGCAGCATCAAGCGCTTTTTCAAAAGGTGAATGACACCATTCATAAGGTATCGACCCTAAATTATATTGCGTCAAAAGTTTGTTCAGGAACTCACTCCATGCAATAGAAACAGTTGCAGCTCCTAAAGCATATTCAAGAATCAAAGCCCATCCAATTATCCAAGCAATCAGTTCCCCCATGGTTGCATAAGCATAGGTGTATGCACTACCGGCAATAGGTATCATCGATGCAAATTCAGCATAACACAAACCTGCAAATGCACATCCAATTGCTGCAACAATAAATGAAAGGGTAACTGCAGGTCCGGCATGCTCACCAGCGGCGGCAGCTGTTCTTACAAATAAGCCTGCTCCGATAATGGCGCCAATACCCAATGCAATTAGGCTTCCGGCACCAAGGGTACGTTTTAATCCCTTTTCGGAGTCAGCAGCTTGGGCCATCAGGCCATCTAATGACTTTTTTCTGAATAAACTCATAGTACAGTTAGTTTCTTTAAATTAAAAATAAGAGTTGGCAAAATAATCAATTATTAATTTCCAGCTGTAAAACTTTTATGAATAATCGGAGAAACCTAATAATAGTCATTTAAGCATAAACCTTATATTGCAAAGAAAATTAGCGGCTTCTATGCAAAAATCGAATAGGCTTACATTCTATATTATCATTTCTATGGTTGCCGGCATTGTTCTTGGGTACATCATACATCTACAATCTTCTCCTGCTTTTATTGAATCGTTTTCTAAAAACATTAAAATTCTAACTACCATTTTCTTACGACTGGTGCAGATGATTATTGCACCACTGGTATTTTCTACGCTGGTAGTTGGAATTGCCAAATTAGGAGATCTGCAATCAGTTGGTCGTGTGGGTGGTAAAGCCTTATTATGGTTTGTTAGTGCATCTTTTATTAGTTTGCTGTTAGGAATGCTTTTGGTTAATCTGCTTAAGCCCGGTGCGGGTATTGATTTAAGTAATGCGGATGTTTCGGGCGCAAAAGATTTTGTAGATAAAACCCATGAGTTCAACTTGTATAAATTTATTGAACACGTTTTTCCTAAAAGTGTTTTTGAGGCAATGGCGAATAATGAAATATTGCAACTGGTAATATTTAGTATCGTTTTTGGTATTGCCACAGCAGCTTTGGGAGAACAAGGAAAAATTGTGGTTAGGGGCTTAGATGCGGTAGCACACGTGATATTAAAAATGGTAGGCTATGTGATGAATTTTGCACCACTTGGTGT
>JAYUFN010000253.1:0-1553 GCA_043738705.1 Bacteroidota bacterium | reverse complement strand
CCAGAAAATTATCATGAGATCAAAAGTTTTGCAGCAAGTTTCGACTTAAAGTTTGATGCAGTTAACTCGAATACTTTTCAGGATCAAAAAGATCAGGTATTAAGCTATAAGTTTGGCTCTTTACAACACACCAATAAAGCAGTTCGTAAACAAGCAATTCAACACAATATTGACGTAATTAAACATGGTGTGGCATTAGGTTCAAAAGCATTGACAGTTTGGTTGAGCGATGGTAGCTGCTTTCCGGGACAGTTGAATTTTAGAAAAGCTTTTCAGAATACGCTAGAAAGTTTGGAAGAAATTTATGCAGCATTACCAGAAGATTGGAAAATATTGATTGAATACAAATGTTCTGAACCCAACTTCTATTCCATGACAGTGGGCGATTGGGGACAGTCATTATTGTTTGCGAATAAACTCGGACCAAAAGCAAAAACATTGGTAGATCTTGGTCACCATTTACCCAATGCAAATATTGAACAAATCGTTGCCCTTTTATTAATGGAAGGCAAGCTAGCAGGATTCCATTTCAACGATAGTAAATATGGAGATGATGATTTAACGGTGGGTGCGATGAAGCCTTATCAATTGTTCCTCATCTTTAATGAATTGGTAGATGGAATGGATGCAAGAGGAATGAACCATGCAACTGATTTAGGATGGATGATTGATGCGAGTCATAACGTGAAAGATTCATTAGAAGATCTTTTGCAATCAGTAGAAGCCATTATGCTTTCTTATACACATGCTTTATTGGTCGATAGAAAAAAACTAAATGAGGCACAGGAATCGAATGATGTGGTAGTGGCACAGGAAGTTTTGCAAAATACTTTTAGAACTGATGTTCGTGCTATTGTTGCGGAAGCAAGGTTGCGTTCAGGTGGTGCATTAGATCCTCTGGGATTTTTCAGAGAACAAAAACTAAGAGAACAGCTGATTGCACAAAGAGGAAAATCTTCAATCGCTACAGGATTATAATGGAAGCCATTTCAGTCATAGCTATTTTTGATATTGGCAAGACCAATAAGAAACTGCTTTTATTTGATGAGCATTATAAATTGGTATGGGAAATGGCTACTCAATTCGATGAACTAACAGATGAAGACGGATTTGCATGTGAAGATATTGTTGCTTTATCCGAATGGATTCATCTTTCACTTAAAACTCTTTTAGTAGACGATAGGTTTATAATTAAAGCAATTAATTTTTCTGCTTATGGAGCAAGCTTAGTGTATATTGATAAAGAAGGAAAACCTATTCTTCCATTGTACAATTATTTGAAGCCCTTTCCAACAGAATTATGCAAAAAGTTTTACCTCGATTATGGTAGTGAGCAAAAAATATCCAAGGAAACAGCGTCTCCTATATTGGGCAATTTGAATTCCGGCATGCAATTATATCGGATCAAACACCAATTCCCAGGAAAATATCAAACTATTGAAACGGCTCTGCATTTACCACAATTCCTCAGTTATTTATTAACGGGCAATAGATATAGTGATTATACCAGTATTGGCTGTCATACGCAATTGTGGGATTTCAATACAAGTGCC
>JAYUFN010000252.1:0-4486 GCA_043738705.1 Bacteroidota bacterium | reverse complement strand
GGACGTAAGCGTTATTATGATACTTATGTTGGTGAAAATACTTTCTTAGTAGGCTACCCTGAAATGTGTTTAAATATTGCCGAAGCAATCAACCGTGGATGGATCACTGGTTCTGCAGATACTTGGTATCAGAAAGGAACTAAATCAATGTTCTCGTTTTACGGGATTGTAGATGGCGCAAACACAGTATCTTTCTTGAAAGGAACTGCACCTGGAGATTATGTTAGTTACTCGGTTAATTTTAGTTTCTCTGATTATTTCAACCAAACAGCAGTTAAATATGCTGGAGATAATGCAACAGGGTTAAATCAAATCTTAACGCAACGATATTTAACTTTGGCACGTAATTCTGGTTATGAAGGTTACTATCAGTGGCGCAGAACGGGTGTTCCAACCTTCTCTGCAGGGGCTGGTACTGGTAATAGTAATGTTATTCCATTGCGTTTCCAATATCCTTCATCTGAATTGTCAACCAATAAGGCAAATGTTTCTGCTGCTGTAGCAAGTCAGTACGGTGGTAAGGATGATATCAATGCGAAAATGTGGATTATCCAATAATCTACAAATTAGCTAATATTAAATAATTGAGTAGGAGCGAAATTTATTAAATTTCGCTCCTACTTTTAGTTTAAATAGTTGCTTATGAAAAGGGTTCTTTTAGTTGTTATACTTGCTATTTCGATACTTGCTGGAAATGCTCAGAAAAAAGTAAATATTCTGCAAGTGCCTGGTACAGCTGCTTTTTGTTCTATTGATGAAAAAGGTATTTCTGTTTTGCCGAGTGGGAGGTTTGTGAGTCCTGCGGGTGAATTACTACGAATTTCGCACGACCCTTTTGGAATGAAGCTGTCTCCAGATGGTAGTAAGATGGTGACTTTACACGATGGCGTATTTACACTGATTGATATAAATTCTTTAACTGCTATTCGTGTTCCTTCTTATGATAACAAAATCAAATCGCCTTTTTCTAATGGGGCCTATCTGGGCTTAGCTTTTACAAAAGATTCTAAAAAAATATTCTTGAGTGGGGGCGATAATGGTGCGGTTATTTTATATGATTTGGATAAGATGCAAACTGTTGATTCCATCTCACTAAATGGTACTGTAAATGGTATTCTGTTCGACGATAGCTTTACTGCAGATTTAGCGTTGAGTAATAATGAGTCTGAGTTATTTATTTTGGATAGAGGAAACTTTCGCATGGTTCGGTATGATTTGAAGTTGAAAAAATTAACCGCTTCCATACCAGTAGGAAGACAGCCATTTGGATTAGCGTTAAGCCCCGACGAAAAAATTGCGATTGTTGCAAACGTAGGAATGTACTCGTACCCAACAATTGAAGGGGCCAATAAAAATAATTATGATTCACTGATGATATCGCACCATCCTTATGGTGACAATACAAAAGAGTCGATAGAAGGAACAATCGTTGAGGGAAGAAAAATTCCGGGAGTTGGTAGCCCTTTATCTCCCGAAGCAATGAGCGTTTTTACAATTGATCTTAGTTCAAATAGAGTGATCGATAAATTTAAAACTGGTTACCAAATCGGGCAGATGATAGAGGGTGCAGAAGTAGTTGGAGGAGCAAGTCCAAACAGTATTGCTGTCGGAAAAAATTTCGCTTATGTAACCAATGCAACCAACGATAATATTTCTGTCATCGATTTTAAAAACCATAAAATTGTTGGTCAAATAGCGATCACTGTAGACAAGCGGATCGACAAATATCGTGGCTTGCTGCCATTTGGCATTACGATTAGCAAAGACGAGAAAACTTTATATGTAGCCTTACTTGGGTTTAATGCTGTGGCAGTTATTGATATTGCTTCTCAAAAAACAAAGGGGTTAATACCAACAGGCTGGGGGCCCACACGTGTTCTATTAAGCAAAGATGAAAAAGATATTTATGTAGTCACTTGCCGCGGGTTGGGCGCTGGTCCAAACGGGGGAAAAAATTTTAAAGCTCCGGTGCAGGGCACCTATATTGGGGATATTCAATTAGGAAGTTTTCAAAAAATTGCCATGCCCAATACCACTCAATTATTGGCATACACCAAGCAAACTATTCAAAACACTTTTGTGCAATCAAGCATGGCAGTTTCAAATAATAACCCTTTACCTGTATTGCCAGGTGCAAGTGAATCTCCTATTAAATACATCGTATATATTACTAAAGAAAACAGAAGTTATGATGAGGTATTCGGACAATTTGAAAACACGAATAGAGATAGCTCTCTAGCCCGATTTGGTGTTAACTGCGAGTACACTATTCCAGATTCGCTTCAGGCTAAATATAAAAATTTAAAAGTTACACCTAACCATCGTAAGGCTGCAAAGCAATTTGCATTGAGCGATAATTTTTATTGCGATAGTGATGCTTCCATTCATGGTCACCATTGGATGATGGGTGTTATTCCGAACGAATGGGTAGAAGTTAATTCAGATGTAAATAAAGAAACCAAACTATTTTCGAAAGCCCCAGGCCGTAGATTTCCAGGATCAACTGGTAGTATGGATCCCGAAGATTATGCAGAGAAAGGAGGTATTTGGGAAGCCCTTGAAAGAAAGCATCTTGAGTTCTATAATTTCGGAGAAGCCAATGAAACAGCGCATGTTCGAGAAGAATGGATGGATACAGCAACAGGTGCTGGTCATGGTGTAATGGTGCCCATGCAAAAGGCTTTGTTTACTAGAACAAGTCATAACTATGCAGGCTTCAATACCAATATTCCTGATCAGTACCGAATGGATCAATTTGAATTTGAATTCAATAAAAAATGGATTGAAGGAAAAGAGAAAATGCCTTCTTTGATTACGATGCAGGTACCCAATGATCATGGCGCTCGCCCACGACCACAGGATGGTTATTATTATCCGCATTCTTTTGTTGCCGATAATGATTTGGCAGTTGGTAGAATTTTGCATTTTCTTTCACGCACCAAGTATTGGAAAAATATGTTGGTCATCATCACAGAAGACGATCCACAGGGGGGTGTAGATCATGTGGATGCACACCGATCAATTTTAATGATGGCTGGACCTTATGTAAAGAAAAATTATATCAGTCATACACACGCTAATTTTGGGGCTATTCTTAAAACAGTTTATAATATTCTTGGAGTGCCTTATGTAAACCAGTACGACGCTACTGGAAGTTTATTACAAGACTTTTTTACTTCTACAGCCGACTTCACCCCATATACTTTAGAAAGAAACGACGCAAGAATTTTTGATGTAAACAAAGCCATGAAAAAATACAATCGAACAATCGATTGGCGTAGAATTGAACAAGGACCAAAAATGGATTCGCCAGAAGAAATGCGAGCAAACCATTATCAACAACAGGCACCTAATCAATTTACAAAGTCGTTCAACAAATAAACCAACATTTTAAATGTAGTTTTATAGGAGGTATTGATTCACTGCAGTTATTGCCTGCAATAATAGAATAGTATTGAATAATTTTATACAGTATTTGCGTCAAGAAAAATTCAGGGATAATTGGGTTGCAGTTTATGCTTCTCTCATTAGTTTTCTTACTTATGCAGCTGTCTATGCTTTTCGTAAACCCTTTACAGTAGGGAGCTTTACAGATGGTCCTATTATTTTTGGTTTGGCTTTTAAAGATGCACTTGTAATCAGTCAGGTTCTAGGATATATGCTGAGTAAGTTCTACGGAATTAAATTTATTTCGGAATTAAAAAAAATCGGTAGGGGGAAAATGATCCTCCTGATGGTTGGCATTTCATGGATTTCATTATTACTCTTTGCAATTGTTCCAGCACCATGGTCGATCGTATTTTTATTTACAAATGGATTTCCGTTAGGGATTATTTGGGGAATTGTATTCTCGTTTGTAGAAGGTAGAAAAGCAACTGATTTTATTGGAGCTGCACTGGCTGTTAGTTTTATTTTTTCTTCAGGATTTGTAAAGTCGGTCGCTAAATCATTGCAAATTCAATTTACGATTACTGATTGGTGGTTACCTTTTGTAACAGGGGCAGTATTCATGGTGCCACTGTTAATTTTACTTTATTTACTCGAAAAGATACCAACCCCTTCAGAAACAGATATTGCACTTAGGGTAACCCGACTTCCGATGGATAAAGTTGAACGAGCTAGTTTTTTTAAATCGTTTAAGCCCGGTTTGTTATTGTTTATTATCATTTATGTTTTCTTAACTGTGTTTAGAGATATCAGGGATAATTTTGCCGCCGATATTTGGCGAGAATTGGGTTTTGGAAATCAACCCTCAGTATTTACTGCAACTGAAATTCCTATCACCCTTTTAGTATTGATATTGATTGGGAGTATGATTTTAATCAGGAATAATAAAAAGGCTTTTGTAATCACACAATACATTATTCTCTTTGGGTTTTTACTGGCTGGAATTAGTTCCCTACTCTTTATAAAAGGGATGATTGGACCATTTGCTTGGATGACCCTTGTAGGCCTTGGATTGTATATGGGTTATATTCCTTTTAAC
>JAYUFN010000251.1:0-4504 GCA_043738705.1 Bacteroidota bacterium | reverse complement strand
AAAGGAGTCTACACGTGATGTTACCAATGTTACCAGAATGATCAACCGTTTTGGGGATCGGTATAAAATATTATGTGGGGTTGATACTTTGGCAATGGAGGAGTTGGTGCTTGGAGCGGATGGATGGGTTGCCGGATTGGTATGTGCATTTCCAAGAGAAACAGTAGCCATTTATCGATTAGCTAAAGCAGGGCATATAGCAGAAGCTAGAATCATTTACCGTTGGTTTATGCCACTGCTAGAACTGGATATTCATCCCAAACTGGTTCAATATATTAAATTGGCTGAACAGCAAGCTGGCAATGGATCTGAAGCCGTTCGTGCCCCTCGTTTAACCCTTATTGGAGAAGAGAGGGCAAAGATACTTTCTATCATTAATCATGGAATCGCTACCCGTCCTGAATTGCCTGAATACTTACATCTAAATGTTTAATCATGTCGCTTTCTAATAGCACCACATCTTTGCCCGAAACAGATCAAATAATGCAGCAGTCGAAAGAAGCATTTCTGACTTATAAGAAAGTAAGTGATTTTAAAAAAGCTTTTTTTTTAGAACAGATTGCGTTAGAAATTGAAGCATTAGGAGATGAATTCATTTATACTACGATGACTGAAACCAACCTTCCTGAAGCAAGGTTGAAAGGCGAAAGAGGTAGAACTACCATGCAACTGCGCATGTTTGCGTCCATGTTAAAAGAAGGTAGTTGGGTTGACGCAAGTATCGATCAAGCGAATGATGAAAAAGTTCCAGCTAAACCCGATTTGCGTAAAATGCTGATTCCTCTAGGACCTGTTATTGTTTTTGGTGCAAGTAACTTTCCTTACGCATATAGCACAGCTGGGGGAGACACTGCAAGTGCATTAGCAAGTGGTTGCTCGGTTGTTGTTAAAGCTCATCCAGCGCATCTTAGAACTTCCATTATTGTAGCTGAGGCAATCGCAAAAGCAGTAGCAAAATGCAATATGCCTAAATACGTTTTTCAACATACAGAAAGCGATTCTTTTGAATTGGGAAAGGCACTAGTGCAACATCCACTAACCGCAGCGGTAGGTTTCACTGGTTCTTTTTTGGGTGGAAAGGCTTTGTACGATTATGCTGCTGCGAGAATTAGCCCAATACCTGTGTTCTCTGAAATGGGTAGTACCAATCCTGTTTTATTATTGCATGGTGCACTTGAAAATAATGCGACTTCCATAGCACAACAATATGCAACTTCTATCACACTTGGTGCAGGACAATTTTGTACTAATCCAGGTATTTTAATTGGTATTGCATCTCCTTCATTCAACGATTTCTTAAATGAGCTAAGAACATCTATTCAAAAAATAGCACCTGCAAAAATGTTGCACGAGCAAATATTCAATGCGTTTCAAACTAAAAGTGCAAAAGCTATAAATACAGAGGGGGTAATGGCATTGAACAGCAATTTTATATATAACGAACATGCTGCAACCCCAATCATTGCAACCGTGAAAGCGGATAAATTTATTTCTGATCGTAATTTGCAAGAAGAAATCTTTGGTCCATACGCAATAGTGGTGATCTGTAAAGACATACACGAATTAAAAGTAGCATGGCAATCAGTTAGTGGACAATTGACCACTACTTTAATGGGTACTAATGCCGACTTTGCTGCCAACCCTGAGTTAATTGACATAGCAACGTCAATAGCGGGACGGGTTTTATTTAATGGGGTACCTACAGGTGTAGAAGTGTGTGCAAGTATGGTGCATGGGGGTCCATTTCCGGCAACAACAGATAGTAGGTTTACATCCGTAGGAATCAATGCTGTAAAGCGTTGGGTGAGGCCTGTATGTTATCAAAATTGCCCTGATCATTTATTGCCAGATGCATTAAAAAATAACAATCCATTAAATATTAAACGGATGGTTGATGGGGTTGGTTGTAAGTAACTTGATTTTAATTTGAAATGCTCATCACTTTTTCTGTATTAGGTTCAGTAATTAAAAAATAGAAAGTTGCGATAGTAGCGCACAAAAAGTATGCTGCAATGAGTATATGGAATGACACAAAATATCTGTCAGCTCCAAACCAATCACCTGTTAAAAATATAATACAAAATCCTGTAGCAGTTTTAATAATTTCCCATATCCAAGCTGACTTACTATGATCCATTAACTCAGTATAGGCATACACGAATAAGAAAATAAATCCTCCATAAATAAATATTCCTGGCGATTCGATATCTGCAACATGTGCGAATAGAAAACTAACCATTATAAATAAACAAATAAGTTGTATCCATATCCATATTTCAAAGAAAAAACTATTTTTAGGATTATATTTTTCAAAGTGGTAGACGTCATTAATTTTAAATACCGGATACTTTTCTATCACATCTACTGGCCTCCAACCTGTAGGCATTAACCAAATCCTGAATTTATCTTTCAAGTTCTTAGTTCTCCATGCATCTTGAACTAGCAGCCAGAAATGAAGAAAGTTTATTTTGATTGGATTCCAAGTTTGAACAGGTCTTGTAATACCATAAACAGCAGCCACATTCGGCAATTCCTTTTGAAAAGTACCAAACCATTTATCCCAAAAAATAAAAATCTGCCCATAGTTCTTGTCAATATATTCTTTGTTGATTGCGTGATGAACTCTATGGTGTGAAGGGGTAACAATAATTTTTTCAAGGAATCCCATTTTGCCAATATGCTGAGTATGATACCAGAATTGTGCAAACAAATGTAGTGGTGCAACTATTGCTATAACGGAAGCGGGAACACCTAATAATGCAGCTGGTAATAAAAAAATCGTGAATAGCCTGAAGAATGTTGAAACACTTTGCCTTAAGGCACAAGCCAAATTATATTCTTCACTGCTATGATGTATAATATGAGCATTCCAAAAGAAATTATATTCATGATCTATCCGGTGTACCCAATATCCGGTAAGGTCTAGTGCAAAAAAAGCAATGATATACCAAAGACTACTTGACTGTACATGAACGATTGCAAAATGGTCTACCATCCAACTATACCCGATAATGGTAATACCTAACCCCATCACATCCTTAGTGGCGTTGGTAATACCAGAACTTAGACTGGATATCATATCCATATTTCGAACCGTGTCGTTATGTTTGTACCAGCCGTACCATTTTTCCAAAAGCACAAGTATTAAAAAAGCCGGCATTGCAATCAATAATATTTTTCCGTATACTTCCATATAGCTAACTAAATTTACAATCAAGTCAAATTTAAGTAGGATTATTCAATTTGTTCTACAATTTTAATTATGCACAGCCAAGCGATATCTAACAATTTCCCTTTTTATAAAAAGAAACGGGGGCATCATTTTTTTTGTATTGATGCGCATACCTGCGGAAACCCAGTAAGGGTGATTGCTTCAGGTGGTCCCGCATTGGAAGGAGTAAATATGAGCGAAAAACGGCAACACTTTTTAAAGGAATATGATTGGATTAGAAAGGGCCTAATGTTTGAACCACGTGGTCATGATATGATGAGTGGAAGCATCCTATATCCTCCAACAAATCCAGATAATGATGTTGCTGTTTTATTTATCGAAACCAGCGGATGTTTACCCATGTGCGGACATGGTACGATTGGAACTATTACGATTGCGATTGAAGAGGGATTAATACAACCTAAAATTCCGGGTATAGTAAGAATGGAAGCACCTGCAGGGCTGGTAATCATCAATTACAGTATGGTTGCTAACAAAGTGGTGTCGGTTAAATTAACTAACGTACCAGCTTATCTCGCAGCAGAGCAGCTGACAGTTGAATGCCCGGTGTTGGGTGAATTAATAATTGATGTAGCATACGGTGGAAATTTTTATGCAATTGTAGACAGTCAAAAGAATTTTAAAGGGATTGAAGATTATCAGGCTGGCGAGCTAATTAATTGGTCTAGAACATTACGTAATAATATCAATGCAAAATATTCATTTGAGCATCCAGAAGATTCAACAATCAATGGTTGTTCTCATATTTTATGGACTGGTGCAACCTTAGACAAAAGCGCTACTGCTCGTAATGCGGTTTTTTATGGAGATAAAGCGATTGACCGATCTCCATGTGGAACAGGTACTTCTGCGCGAATGGCTCAATGGTATACGAATGGTAAGCTCAAAATCGGAGATAGTTTTATTCATGAAAGTATTATCGGTTCAAAATTCATTGGGCGGATTGAAGAAGAAACAAGTGTAGCTGGAAAGCCTGCAATACGCCCAAGTATAGAAGGGTGGGCAAGAATTTACGGTTACAATCAAATTTGTATTGATCCTCATGACGATCCTTATGCTTTTGGTTTTCAGGTGATATAAACTACTATATTTATTTAAACGATTGCTATGAAAAAGTTAAGTTTCATTTTACTATTAAGCTTCCAAATTTTAGCAGCACAGGAATCTAAAATCTGGACAACTAAGCAAGCTGCAGATTGGTATGCAAAACAACCGTTCTTAATGGGCGCTAATTTTTTACCAAGTACCGCTATTAATCAGCTTGAGATGTGG
>JAYUFN010000250.1:0-1567 GCA_043738705.1 Bacteroidota bacterium | reverse complement strand
TAATGCGCCAGATACCATTCCATCTGCATCTCCTTTATAAACCATCATTGTTCCAAAATATGATACATCGAGCATCAAGTCTCTTGCCATTTCTTTTTGTAAATTTTTTGATTTGCGTAACTCAACTAAAGAGTCTACGTAGTCGTCATATTTATCTGAAGTAGCCGGATCTATAATTTGAATTTTAGAAAAATCGGATGCTAAGTTTAATCTTTTTGCTGCTGCAATAATATTTTCTTTGGCACCAAGAATTGTAAGTTGTACGATATCTTGTTTTATTAATAAATCTGCTGCCATTAGAATTCTATCATCGCTACCTTCGGGAAGTACAATATGTTTTTTTTGCTCTTTAGCTCGCCTCACTATTTGATATTGAAACATTCTAGGAGTAATATTTCTGCTTTGGAAAGTATTGATTTTTTCACCAATGGCTTTAATGTCAATATACTTATCAAAAGTGCTAATCGCCAATGCGATTTTGTCTTTGTTGTAAAACGAAATTCTTGATTGAGTACTTGCAACCTTATTTACTGTTTCGAAGGTTCCAGTTTCTACTGATATAATTGGAACTACTGTGTCCAAACCTTCTATCAATTTAATGATTGATGGTTCAGGGAGCAAGCCTCCAGTTAATATGATGCCTGCAATCTTTGGATAACTTTTAGAAATATTTGCTTGAAGTGCTCCAATAATAATATCACCTCTATCGCCTGGAGTAACGATCAGTGTATTTTTCTTCAAACGTAACAAGCAATTGTGAAGCTGCATTGCGCCAACAATGGAATGATCAACCTGATTAGAAAATAAATGTTCGCCGAATAAGGCTTTGCCCTCGACCGACTCAAATATTTCTTTAATAGTAGGATTGCCCAGATTCCTATCTGCAGGGATAGCAGTTACAATTAAATCTTTGGGAAGATGCTTCTTTATTTTAACAGAAACCGAATTGGAAAATTCAGGGGCAACTTTATTTACAATTACTGTTAAAATCTGAACACCTTCAGCTAAGAATAATTTAAAAGTAGAAACAGCAGTATTGGAAATATCTTCTTCAGTTTTGCCTTCCCCTTTTACAACCAATATCACGGGGATGCCTAAATTTTTTGCAATGGTTATATTGGCATCAAATTCAAGGTTGGTGCTATTTCCCATAAAATCAGCCCCTTCTACAATTACAAATTCATTCGATTCCTGTAATTTTTTAAATTTTTCGATGATCTTATCGATTATGAATGCTTCATTGCCTTCGTTACGATGCTTTATCACTTCCTCTCTTGTAAATGCATACATATCTTGATAGGGAGTTGTTAGTTCAAATTGCCTAATCATGGTGTCAAGATGATTATCTCTTTGTGCGCCGTTACTACTGATGATAGGTTTGAAATAGGCTAATTTCTCAGTTCTTCCAGATATCAAATTCATTAATCCTATTGCTACGATCGACTTCCCTGAATAGGGTTCTGTAGTTGTAAGGTAGATTGCGTTTGTCATTTTACGGACTATTTCGTAATTGCAAAATTATTGGTTTTAAATATCCTCATTTATGATGATTATCAGCGATTCTTTC
>JAYUFN010000249.1:0-4523 GCA_043738705.1 Bacteroidota bacterium | reverse complement strand
ATTTCACCAAGTAAGAACCTGGGGTAGTATTGCCAGTTGGGATCGGTAACGTATACCATCCAGCTTCTAACAGTCCAGCAGGGTTACGGTAAATAATTATGCCAGTTAATGTAATTAATTGCACTTCTATTTTTGTTGATTCAAGTAGGTTAAAACTTACATTCAATACATTGCTAAATGGATTAGGATAGACTTTTGCTTCCAACTTTTTAACAGGAGGAATTTTTCTAGAAAGTGCTATGAATAAAGGCTTCGAGGGCTCTCCTCTTTCAGGTGAAAACATTTCTAAATTACCAGCCAAGAACACACTGTCTTTTGTTTGTACTAGGTTCAATTTTGCATTCCCGAAATTATATAATACTGCGCTATCAGGGCTGTAGTGATCTTTCCGCCTATACTTGGTATTTTTGAATATTACAGAATCGGATGCAAGTGTAGCTTTTATATCAATTGGATTATTAACATCTTCAATCCATTTGCCTGATAGATTATTATCTCTTGCGCCTAAATTTAGTTTGATTCTTTTACTGCTAACCGCATGTTCTCCGCTCCAATCATATTGAATTATCCAACCAGTATATTCTCCAGAAATCACTTCAGAAGAAGCTAGCTTTTGTTGCACCTTATTAAATTTGTTTAAAGTGGTATTTAAAGGAACTGCTGCGTTGTTGATTTGCTGCACTAAGGCATTGGCTGAATCATTGGCATTTTCACCAACTGCCATCTTGAGTTCTAGTGTGGCTTGTTTATAACCGAGTACAGCTGCCTTATTTAGCCAGTATTTAGCACTGTCTTCATTTTTTACAACTCCATATCCGTTGCGCCAACAAAGGCCATAGAAATACATACTATTATCTTTCTCTATAATGGCTCCCTTATAAAAAAGATCAGCAGCTTTTTTATAATCCTGCAAACAGCCTAGGCCTTTATAACTCATATATCCAATAGCATAAATACTTTGAGGGTCACCTAAAGCTGCTGCTTTAGAGAAGTTCTCATAAGCCATTTTATAATCCATAGGAACACCATCGCCATTTTTGTATTGGACAGCAAGCTTATAATAGCTTGAGATAGTGGCTGCTTTTGTTTCTGCAACAGGAGCGGATTGTGCGAAAATTTGTGAAATGAAAATAGCGGAGCAAAAAAGCGTAAGTAACTTTTTAGTCATCTTTAATGGATTAGCAATACGTAATGGATTGATTTAAAAGATAAAACTAATGTTTTCAAGATAAAGAAAACACCGAATTTTACTCGGTGTTTTCACGGTATTTTTACAAATAACTGTCTGAATTTTAGGTTTAATGCATTTTTTTAGTATTTGCAAATGGATGTCTATTATTCGCTTATTTATCTCCTTTTTTTTAAGTTTTTAAAGAGTTCATTCTCTTCAATTCCAAATTCCATATCGATCACTAATTGAAATAGTACTGCCGGCTCTTAAAATCCTACTGCACTTCGATCTGAGGATAATATAAGGGACTAATATTCGATTCTGATGGTGGTGGACAATACTACGATAAGGCTTTTCTAAAACTAACTGCTCTACCTCAAATCAAAAACAGCATGTGTGAATATGCCTTGGAAAATGGGAAAGCTGAAAGAATAAAAGGAGTGATTAAAAACAACTACCTCATCCACAGAGACATCAAACACTTTGAACAACTTATCAAAGAAGTTGACCGTATTGTGCATCTTTATAACTCTGATAAGCCTCATATTGCGTTACAAAGAAAAGCTCCAATTATATTTGAAAATGAGTATAATTATTATGCCCAAAAACCAGAGGAAGCGAAAGGGGCCCACAAGGCTCCCTTCACTTCCAAAGAATATAATATCCCAAACAACCTAAATATTAAAAATAAACTACAATTAAAAACGGTCAACGTTATTTAGGCACAGACATTCACTTCCTTCTTCACTTTTCACTTTTTAATTTCACTTTTCGCTTTTCATTTTTCACTTAATTTCGTTGTATGCTTGAATTGAACGACGAATTTTTTATGCAACAAGCGCTTAACGAAGCTCAGAAAGCATTTGATACCGATGAAGTTCCTGTAGGGGCCATAGTTGTAATGAATAATAAAATTATTGCTCGCGGACATAATCAAGTAGAATTATTAAATGATGCCACAGCACATGCAGAAATTCTTGCGTTAACTACTGCATTCAATTATTTAGGAGCAAAATATTTACCAGAAGCCACTTTATACGTTACGCTTGAGCCCTGTTTAATGTGTGCCGGTGCATTATATTGGGGTAAGATTGGCAAAATTGTTTACGGCGCTTCCGATTCAAAAAATGGATACCTGCATCATACCAAAGAGCCCGGTCCATTTCATGCCAAAACAGAGATCACAAAAGGAGTTCTTGAAGCCGAATGTGCTTTTATAATCCAGAGTTTCTTCAGAAATAAACGATAGCAGTATCTGCAATTCGAGGTTTTCGAGTTCAGAAACAATTAATATAGGCTAAGCATTTTTTAGAATTAAGCAACTAAATTTGTAACTCATAACTTTTAAAAAAAATTATATGTCATTCACATTACCAGCACTTCCTTACGCACACGATGCTTTGGAACCACATATCGATACATTGACCATGCAAATACACCATGGCAAACACCATCAAGCCTATGTTGACAATTTAAACAAGGCCATTGCAGGAACTGCTAACGAAAGCAAAACACTAGCTGAACTAGTTGCAGTTGCTGGTACTATCAGCCCGGCAGTTCGTAATAATGGTGGCGGACATTGGAATCATAGTTTTTTCTGGGAAAGTTTAGCTCCTAATGCAGGTGGCACTCCAACTGGTGCTTTAGCAGATTCGATCAATACGGCTTTTGGTTCTTTCGATGCGTTCAAAGAAAAATTTGCTGCAGCAGGTATGACTCGCTTCGGAAGTGGTTGGGCTTGGTTGATTGTAAAAGATGGTAAACTAGAAGTTTCTTCTACTCCAAATCAGGATAATCCATTGATGGATGTTGCAGAAATAAAAGGTCATCCAATTCTTGGTGCTGATGTTTGGGAACACGCCTATTATTTAAAGTATCAGAATCGCAGAGCAGATTATCTTGCTGCATTTTGGAATGTGGTGAATTGGAATAAAGTTGCTGAACGTTTTGCTGCAGCTGTTTAAAGCTCACTAAAATAAATTAGTTTTAATCCCGTCCCGAGTTCTCGGGACGGGATTAACTTTTTAAAGAACCATCATGCAAAATTTTTTTTATTTTTTATTGATCAGCGGGTTACTTACAGCTTGCGCAGGTAATAACAAAAGAATCATTGTAATGAGCAAAGGTCCGGCTCAATTTGATGAATCTGCAAAAACCATTGTTGCAAAAGATGGCAATGGTCATGAGGAAAAAATAGTCAACTTAAGTGGTTCTGAAATTTCATTAAAACTCAACGGACCAACGGGTGAAGCATCAATCAGTTTGAAAGAAAACGGGTTGTACATTCTAAATATCAAGAAGGACACCATCATAGGTAGCATGCAGAACTATATTGCTCCTAAATTGCAAAAGAATATCATGACTCAAGACGAATTGAAAATAAAAATCGATTCATTACATCAACTGCTAGAAGCCAAAAATATCAGCGCTGCAAATCATAACTTTTATATTCTTCCGAATCAGGCTGTAAAAATTACAGATAATTTTGAAGCAATGATTGTAGGACCTTATCACAAAATGACCACTGCAGAAACTGTGGATGGAAAAGCTCCGGAAGTTTATCGATTTTTTAGTATCCGTGAAGTGAGAGAAACCATCGCTAAGCTAGAAGGGTTTACAAAACCTTCCATCGCGATCGAATAAATTAAGGAACTGGATCATACCCTTGTCCACCTCCTGGTCTGCATTTACTAATACGCTTGATTGCTAAAAGGACGCCCTTCGCCAATCCATATTTTTGTAAAGCTTCCACAGCATACTGAGAGCAGGTTGGTGTGAAGCGACACTTTGGACCCATTGCAGGAGAAATCACATATTGATAGATCTTGATTAATGCAATGAAGGGAGCAATCAGGATGGTTTTAAGAAGCGTAATTATTTTATTTACAAAATCAGTTTGCATTTTTATTTTGAATTGCTTGAACAATCTTTTCCATTAATAATGGCATTTTTTCTTGAATCATTAGAGATTCAGACAAATTTTTTCCTGTAAATAAAAAAAATAATACTAGCTGTTGATTTTCCAAAACCGCATCAGTCAATATTTTTTTTTGTAACCGATAAGATTCACGCAATAATCTTTTAATACGATTACGTTCAACCGCTTTTTTAAAATGTCTAGAACTTACACCAACCCCAGCCAGATTTTGTGTAGAGGCTGTTTCTTGGATAATGTATAAAACCTTTAGCGGATAGGCATTAAACGATTTCCCTTCCACAAAGATTCGATTGAGCAGTTTTCTGCTCTTCAATTTTTCAGATGCGTTATAAGAGAATGTTTTTGACGCCATGATTTAACAAAACTAAAAAAGCCCCATCAAAAGATGAGGCTAAATATTTTTACGGACTGGCC
>JAYUFN010000248.1:0-4527 GCA_043738705.1 Bacteroidota bacterium | reverse complement strand
CTTTTTTAGGAGCTGCTTTTTTTACTACTTTCTTAGCTACTGCTTTTTTAGGAGCTGCCTTTTTTACTACTTTTTTAGCTACTGCTTTTTTAGGAGCTAGTTTCTTTTCAGTTTTTTTCGCTTCTTTTTTTTTGTTTTTTTTTGCCATGATGGTATTAGTTTGAGTGATGGATTATTAATCTTAACGAAAGTTAAAAAATATATTTTTATAAACAATAGTATTTTAAATGCAACAAAGTATTTTTTTGCACATCATTATCACTTTCTTTGCTATATTGATTGCAAATGAATGAAACAGTCATTGATAGAGGGGCTTGTGTTTGTGTATTTGCAAGGGTTTTATGCACTTTTATTTTAGATCAATTAAAATTTTCAAAATGACTACGACCAAAAAAACAATGGTAATCGGTGCTTCTGAGAATCCAGAAAGATATAGTTACTTGGCCGTAGAAAAATTAAAAAGGTACGGACATCCCGTAATTGCATTAGGAAGGCAGACGGGTCTGATCGGTGATGTGCCGATTGTTACAGGAAAACCAACTGAAGAAGAAGTAGATACAGTAACCTTATATATCAATCCGGCACTTCAAGATCAGTACATCGATTACATACTATCACTGCATCCTAAACGAATTATTTTTAATCCTGGCACAGAAAACGAGAAATTTTTTGAACTCGCAAAATCCTTTGGTATCAAGCCTTTGGAGGCTTGCACCCTAGTCTTATTAGGCACTGGCCAGTACTAACCGTAAAGTTCTAAGTGGATATCTTTTTTGTCGTAACCCATCGCCAAAATCCTTTGTTTGGCTTCATCAACCATACTTTTCCATCCACATAAATAAAAATTAGCCGGCGTTTTTCCCTGATTGGTCAACGCTTCGTATACCGGATGCACGTAGCCCTTATGAGTTCCTGAGGGTACTTCTGTTTCTCTTGAATAGCAAGGATGAAAATGAATATTTTCAGTATTTGCTTCGAGTTCCTTTAATTCTTTAATGTATAAACCATCTTCAAGATGACGGCATCCGAAAATTAAATGAACATTCTGATGAGGAATCGCTTTGTTATTGATATGATGTAGCATGGCGCGGAAAGGCGCAATACCTGTTCCAGTACAAATTAAGTATAAGTCTTTGTTGAGCGGATTTGGCATTAAAAATTTACCCTGTGGTCCTCTCAATAATATTTCTGTACCTACCAACACTTTGTTAAAAAGGTAAGTTGTTCCAAGTCCGCCCTCCAATAATACAATCACCAACTCAATCACATTGGTGCCGTTTGGTGCAGATGCAATCGAGTAACTACGCCAGCGTTTGTTTTTTTGTTCATGAATTGGAAGATCCAGTGTAACAAACTGGCCAGGTGAAAAGTCGAAATCCGCTATTTCAGGGATTTCTATCCAAAATTTACGTGTAGATGGAGTTTCGTTTTCAATTCTAATAACCTTTCCATTACGCCAGGGCTCTAACATACATTCTTAATTTGGAGATGAAAGTAATTCAGTTCTGTTCTATTGATTACAAAGATGGATCTATTCAAGCAGTTTTTTACTGACCTCTGTCAGCTTCCAGTACTTTTATTTTTTTTATATTTCTTGTGATAGAATGACCATTTTTATCAGTAAGTCTTAAAACCAATTCATTCTCTTTCACTTGATTTATAATATCTTTTTTGGGTGGGTTTCCCGAACTGTCTTTTCTAATGATTTTAATTTGCCAAATAGCTTGATCTATAGATTTTAGTAAGCTATCTTTTATATTGTTGTCTTTTAGTAAAACGGGCTTATTTTGGATCTTATCCATACTGACTAAATATAACTGCTGTCTTATCCAAACCCGTTCAATTTTGAGATTGGGAATTTTGTATGCGATTAAATAAATAAAATATTCTGGTTCCTGTGATAGGGTAGTATCATTAGATTCCTTGCCACCAAATGCAATATTAGTTGTTGGCGCAACTCCCGAAATATAGCCTCGCTGAAAGGCTTTCAGCTGTAATGAAGGCTTTGTTTTTTGTGAAAAAACCGAACTGAGAATTAAAGTAAAAAAGATAATTAGCAACCCCTTTCTCATAGCAATCATTTATTGTTTGATGATTTTTTGAAGAGTTTGATATTTCTTATTATCACTGATAATCTGAATCACATAATTACCTGCAGGCGCGTTGGAGAAAGCAATATTACCACTGCCATAATTAACTGTGGAGCGATACAGTGGTTGTCCGAGCATATTAAATACTTGAATAGTCATCGATTTAATGCCGTTCAAGTTGCCTGCTGCATAGTGATAATTTCCATTACTCACAGTTGGATAAACTGTAACAAAATTTTTATCATTCAGAATCGATGATGCTATTGCAGTTGGAAGATTAGGCGTAAAATTAGATGATCCAATCATTGTATAAAACATGCCGTTCCCATGTGTGCCAAACAAAAGGGTATTGTCTTCCGGTCGGTAATCGATTGACTGTACTACTGCATAATTTATAACAGTGGGCCCCTCGCGCGACCAAACTATAGTTCCTCCTGCGCCGAATGTATTTGATAGGCCTGCTGTGCTGTATAACCCAACAGAAGTGCCAACATAGTATTCTGTAGTTGGATTGTTGCTTGCATCTTTTTTAACTACAATTGCACAGGTACGTATCGAAGGAAGTGTAAGATTGCCTTCTGCGTTCAACCAGCTAGGGGTAGCCGACTTGGCATTGTTGGTCCACCAAATAGAAACCGTATTATAATTCGAAACAACGGCCATCACCTCATTATCATCGTTTGGATTTACGGCGATATCAATAATATTCACTGGGGTAGTTGCGAGTGATGGAATCGATATATCAACTGGAATGCTTAATTGAGTTGCATTGGCATAATCATCCAAGCGATATATTTTTGAATTATTGGTACCAATATACATGGCATGAGTAGTCTTGTAATCTCCCCATGAAAAATTCATTGCTCTTATCGAAACACTTGTTCCTCCTGAGCTATTTATTGCAGTTTCTACACCTAGAAGCCTAGTCCATTTACTGCTATCTACCGAACTTGCTGAATTTGTTTTAAAGAGCTTATTATAGTTGGCATAAAAAAGTATTTCTGAATTGGAATTACTGAGTTTAAAATTGGTTACAAAGTCACCATAGCCACTATTTGTATTCGCAGTGAGCTCGGTTATTTTAGGTCTGATCAATGCTCCCTGATAGGTGGCATTGCTTAACAATTCATCTCTTACAATAAGTCCGCCCTGAGCTCCAAAATAAGTTAATTGCTGACCCGCATTAATTTTTGCGATATCCACTTTTACTCCGTCGCCGCCAAAAAGGTTCACAAAATCATTGATGCCCGGGCGATCAGTTGGTCTCTGTCCGAAATTCAAAGATGCATCGCGGTACCATGTTCCATTATCTTGCGCGCCACCAACGAAATTATTTTTACCTATTTCAGGATCAATGGCAACAGAATAATATTGTAGTGTTTGGTAATTCTTGATAAAGGTCCATACTACCGTTGGAGCAGTAATATCCTCTGTAATCTGCACACCGCCATCGTTACAACAAAATGCCCTTTTTGAATTCGTTGGATCGAATGTGAGAAAATGCATATCAGGATGACTGTTCGAATAAACATTAGAACTAAAATCTGTTTTGTAGCCACCAATCCAACTGGTAGCAGAACTATTTGTGAAACCACTTGTAGAGCGGTATAAATTGGTTCCTCCAACATAAACTGAAAGGGAATCATCAGGTTTTACGGCTAATAATAAATCATATCCACCCTGCACTGCTAAAGGATCTGACCCGGTTTTGTTTCCTCCCGGCATATCGGGCATATTGGCTGAAAGGTTTGTCCATACTGCAGTTCCGCTTGTGTTATTGAGCTTAAAAAAATCTGCTTCAGGAAGTAAACTAGGGCTAGCTTGACTTGCTCCGTTTTCGTATAACACGTATAAAATATTGTCGTTTGAAGGGGCAAGCTGAATCACAATTCTTCCCCAGCTAGCTGTTCCAGTGTTTACCTTCCATCCAGCCGGAATATCTGCAACATTGCCTCCTACAATTGTCCATGAATTCAGATCACCAGTATCGGACTGCCATACACCTCTGTCGGCAGCAGCACTTTTTAAATGATTGGCACAATAAAATTTCGTTCCTGTTTTGTTAATGGCGATATCAGTATTACCAGTAACACTATTTCCTAATGGGGAAGTTGTTTTTACGATACTCCAGTTAGTACCACCATCTTTTGATCGATAAATAGTACTTACACATGCAACATACACATCACTATTTGCAGGATTTACAACGATCCGATTCACCAGATCAAACACATTATCAAAACTAAATAAGGAGCCTTGTTGGGTACTCGACAAAGCAACCCAGCTTGCACCATTATCGATTGATTTAAAAACGCCATTTCCTAAATAAAATGCACCCGATGCACTTGCAGAGTTTCCAAACGATTCTCCTGTGCCTGCATACCAAGTATCGGGTTTACTAGGGTCTTGTGCAAAACAACTAATACTATGCACTTGC
>JAYUFN010000247.1:0-4530 GCA_043738705.1 Bacteroidota bacterium | reverse complement strand
TGTTTATTACTAAATTAAGAGATTCTTTTTTAACTTCAACGCTCAAAGTAATCATCAATTAAATTTACAAGAAGCGCAGTCCATCCTGTTTGATGACTAGCACCCACACCACTAGCGTCATCGCCATTAAAGTATTCATAAAACAAACAGAGTTCTTGGTTACCTTCTTGTTGATAAAACCAGTTGTGTCGGCCATGAACGGGGCGAGTATGAGTATCATCTGTAGCCATTTGTGAGATCAACCGTTTAGTGATCTCATTTGCTACTTCAATCAAAGAAATAAATTTACCAGAAGCCTTTGGAAATTCAATCGTAAAACTATTGCCATAAAAATTAGCATACTTTTTTATTGCCACTACGAGCAAATAATTTAATGGCATCCATACAGGACCGCGCCAATTCGAATTCCCACCAAACAATCCAGAGGTAGAATCTCCAGGATCATAACTAACAGAATAATTTTCTCCTTGTAAATTTATCGAATACGGCTTTTCTTTATATACTTTCGATAAGGCCCTAATACCTCCAGGCGCTAAAAACTCGTTCTCATCTAACACCCTTTCCAGCAAGTCTTTCAACCTTTCTTGACTTAACAGCGAAAAAAGAATCCCTTTCCCATCAGAAGTTACCTGCGAAGGAATGTATTCTTTATTGATTATCCGATACGCTTGAAGCCAATCAATCCTTTTAGTAAAATCCTCCAATGTTTTTAAATGGTCGGTTGAAATAATTGACACTGCAAAAATCGGAATCAATCCAACCATCGATCTCAGTTTTAGCGGCAATTGCTCTCCATTAGGCATATTTAAAACATCATAAAAAAATGAATCAGCTTGATCCCACAAACCTTGTTCATTCAAAGCTTCTGCTATTAATACAAAGTGTTCATAGAATTTGGTAGCACTGTCTTCAAAAGCGTTATCATACAATGCAATTTCCAACGCCATATCCATCAAATTAAGGGCATACATACCCATCCAAGCAGTTCCATCGCTTTGTTCAAGCTGTACCCCTTTTTCTAAAGTACTATTTCGGTTAAACACACCAATATTATCTAGTCCTAAAAAGCCACCTGCAAAAATATTATTACCATCTTCATCTTTTCGGTTTGCCCACCAGGTAAAATTAATAATGAGTTTTTGAAAAATTTTTTTCAAGAATACAATATCCCCGATACCCATTTTTTTCTGTTCAATGTAATAAACTTGCAACGCCGCAAATGCTTGTACTGGAGGGTTTACATCACTAAAATTCCATTCATACGCGGGTATTTGCCCGGCCGGATTCATATACCATTCACGAGTGAGGGTTATTAATTGGTTTTTAGCAAAAACCGGATCAACCATACTCATTGCAATACAATGAAAAGCTAAATCCCATGATGCATACCAAGGATATTCCCATTTATCGGGCATGATCAATACATCCTTATTTTTTAAATTTTTCCAGTTACTGTTTCTACCATAACTGCGTTGAAAAACCGTTTCTGTAATCCCATCACCTGTTGAATACCACCTCTTCACATCGTAATGATAAAATTGTTTACTCCATAATAAACCTGCAAAAGCCTGTCGTTGTATGAGTGCAATATCATTAGGAATATTTCGTGCAATTATTGCATTATAAAAGTCATCAGCTTCATTTTTTCTAATTTCAAATACAGCAGTTGGATCCATATTGAATGGCGTTTCGGTTAATTCACTGCTCAATCTAAAATACAATTGTCTGCGTTCGCCAGGTTG
This sequence comes from Bacteroidota bacterium, assembly GCA_043738705.1. Lineage (GTDB taxonomy): Bacteria > Bacteroidota > Bacteroidia > Chitinophagales > Chitinophagaceae > Sediminibacterium. The sequence continues at coordinate 2,788 of JAYUFN010000247.1, read as the reverse complement.
CAAAATTAATTCATAAACTGCTGCAGACTTAGTTCCCCGCGCATTTGAGTTTAACTGAGCTCGGTTCTTTCCATGTATCACGGCATCGTGAAATGCATCTTTTACAAAAGCAGTATTATTGGGCTTATTAAACAACTTCTCATAGTTGGTTTCATTTTCAGTAAACAAGATCTCAGTAGAATCTTGGCAGTAAAAATAATAGTCGCCTAGTTTCGGATGGTTTGCGTGTATGGTTTGTGCATTATATATTGCAACAAATGGTTTTTCTGAATTCGAATCATACTGCCATTTATTAGCAAACCAAATGGTAGGCAAAATAGTTAATGGTGCTGCCACCGATCCACGGTTATGGATATCAATTTTTATAAAAATATCTTCACTGGTTTGTTTTGCATATTCAAAATAAATATCGAAGTAGGCATTGTCATTAAAAATACCTGTATCAAGAATTTCATATTCTTTCTCAAACTTGTTTCTTTGTTTATTTATTTCAATCAAGTTTTCATAAGGATATGCTTGATGTGGATATTTATAAAGCTGTCGCATATAATAATGCGTAGGAAGATTGTCGAGGTAGTAATACAATTCCTTCACGTCTTCACCATGATTGCCTTCCTGATTTGTTAAACCAAAAAGTCTTTCTTTCAATATCGGATCCTTTCCATTCCACAATGCGAAAGCAAAGCAGAGATTTTGTTCATAATCAGAAATTCCTGCTAAGCCATCTTCACCCCAACGATATACCCTACTCCTTGCATGGTCGTGTGGAAAATAGTTCCAAGCATCTCCTTCTAAGCTATAGTCTTCGCGAACGGTACCCCATTGCCTTTCGCTCAGATAAGGACCCCACAATTCAAGTGGTACTTCTTTGGCCGCATTTTTCGATATTCTCTGTTGTTCTGCATTCATTTTTTAAAAACTATCCGTTAGTTGAGAAACCAGGATATAATGTCATACCCCCATCACAAAATATGGTGGTTCCGGTGATATAATCAGATTCATCACTAGCTAGCCATACAGCCAGTTTGCCAATATCTTCTGGTTGACCGATACGATGATACGGTATCAAAGTCAATAATTTATTTAGTGCCTCGGGAGTATCCCAAGCAGACCGATTGATTGGGGTTTGGATTGCGCCAGGTGCAATGCTATTGACTCTTATTTTTTGGGGTGCCAATTCTTGGGCAAGGCTTTTCATTAACATCATCACTCCACCTTTAGAAGTAGCATAATTTACATGCCCACCCCAAGGAATTACTTCATGAACACTACTCATGCAAATAATTTTTCCAGCGGCTACACTCGTTTCAGCCACCACACCTCTTCGAAGAAACTCACGCACAGCTTCTCTGGCACATAAAAATTGCCCTGTTAAATTAATATTAATTACGAGTTGCCAATCCGCCAAACTCATATTTTGAAAAGCTGCATCTTTTTGTAAGCCTGCATTATTTACCAGTATATCGATCGTACCAAATTCTTTGAACATATCCTGAAACATAGATTGCACTTGTTGTTCATTACTAACATCCGCCTGCAATGCAATGGCCGTTCCGCCGTTTGCTGTAATCTCCTCCACAACAGCTGTTGCAGTTTCTGGTTTAGTTACATAGTTTACCACAACTTTTGCGCCCTCGTTCGCTAATGCAATTGCAACAGCTTTTCCAATTCCACTATTCGCTCCTGTTACCAGCGCAGTTTGCCCTTTTAATTTTGGCTGACTATTCATATTGAATTATTTGTACTTGATTTTGTAAGAAGAATAATTGATGCGAAAATGAAAATAACAAGGTTCGCAACATTGATGGGAAGGTTATTGGTGAAAATACCGAAGAGCAACCAAAGTATGGTTAATAATATGTCAAATTTCCATTATTAGTGTATGTTTTGCTTGATTATTTTAAATTATAAAATATAATATGTTTTAATAAATTGCAAATTATTCGAGTTTTTACCTAGATTTATTGAATAAATATGATATTATTTTAATTGTTATATAATTTTTAATCCTTTTATTACTTTAAACACATGAAAAAAATCGAAGCGATCATTAGAACTTCCAAGTTCGATGATGTAAAACTAGCACTGAAAGAAAATGGAATTGATTTCTTTTCTTATTGGGAAGCCTCAGGAATTGGCAACGAGCATACCCGGGGGCATCATAGCTATCGCGGTACGGTGTATGATACCCAGTACATTCCACGGATGTTTCTTTCCATTGTGTTAAAAGAAATAAACGTGCAGAAAACAATCGAGTGCATTGAAAAAACGGCTTATACTGGCGAAATAGGCGATGGTATGATTTTCACTTATAATATAGAGGAATCTATTAGAATCAGAACCGGTGAAAGAGGCGATGCCTCAACTGCAGGCCCTAGCGATAAACAATAAATTTAAACTAAATTAAAATATTTAATATGTTTCGTAAAATCATTTTATTCCTATTGGTAGCAACGCTTTGTCTAACCGTATTTCATACCGATGCGCAAACAGCTCCGAAAAACCCAGATCCTGCTGGTGCTACAACTGGTTCGGTTGCTGACGTAACTGCTGCAAAAGCTGGTGCCCCCACTACGGCTGAACTAGCAGATCAGGTTGGTAAAAACAAAGTTAGTATCAATATGGTTTGGCTCCTGCTTACGGGCTTCCTTGTATTTTTTATGCAAGCTGGTTTCGCTTTAGTAGAAACTGGCCTTACAAGGGCTAAAAACGTTGGCCATACTATGGCAATGAACCTATTTGTATATCCAGCAGGTGCCCTAGGCTTCTTTATCTGTGGTTTCGCCAT
>JAYUFN010000246.1:0-4543 GCA_043738705.1 Bacteroidota bacterium | reverse complement strand
GGCATAGGATCGGTTATGATTTATTTCTTAAAACCTAAAAAGGCTTTGTACTTAAGTATATTTTTCTTATTCCTTTATTGGGCACTATGTATTTGGTTTGGAGATCCTGCAGATCCCTTGAGCATTACTGGAAATGCAGGGTTGAAGCTCGATCTCTGGCTTTTTGGAGCATCACATTTGTACCATGGTGAAGGATTTGCTTTTGATCCAGAAGGATTGTTAAGCACCATGCCTGCTATCGCAAACTTGATAGCAGGATTTACTGTTGGGCAATTTGTTCAACAAAAAGGGAAACAATATGAGGGCCTTTCTAAATTATTATTGATAGGAGCAGGACTATTATTTTTGGCTTATTGCTGGAATATGGTTTTCCCGGTGAATAAAAAATTATGGACTTCTTCTTTTGTTTTGACGACAGTTGGACTAGACTGTATCATTTTATCAGCAATTATTTATCTAGTAGATTTTAAAAAGAAAATAGGATTCACTTATTTCTTCGAAGTGTTTGGGAAAAATCCATTATTCGTTTACTTACTTTCAGAAATTTTGGTCATCTGCCTTTATATGACTCCAATGGGAAACAATTTAAATTTATATAGCTGGTTATATATAAATATATTTAGTTATGCAGGAAATTATTTGGGATCATTACTTTTTGCTGTGAGCTATATGCTCGTATGTTGGTTGGTTGGATACATCATGGATAAGCGTAAAATTTACGTTCGAGTGTAGCATTCCTGTTAACTTTTAAGCTGTCCATTGCCCTCCGGCCTTAAAACCGTACCTTTGCAGCCTTAAAATTTTACATGGAAATAAGAAATATTGCTATTATCGCCCACGTAGACCATGGCAAGACCACATTGGTAGACCGTATTCTGCAGACTACTAAAGTATTTAGAGATAACCAGGACACTGGTGAGCTGATTATGGATAGCAACGACCTTGAAAAAGAAAGAGGTATTACTATCTTCAGCAAAAATGCTGCTGTTATCTATAAGGGGGTTAAGATTAATGTAATTGATACTCCTGGTCACAGTGACTTTGGTGGGGAGGTTGAGCGTGTTTTGAAGATGGCCGATGGAGTAATTCTTTTAGTGGATGCTTTTGAAGGACCAATGCCTCAAACACGTTTTGTTTTACAAAAAGCTTTGCATCTAAACCTGCATCCTATTGTAGTAATCAATAAAGTAGATAAGGCGAATTGTAGGCCTGATGAAGTACACGATGCGGTATTTGAACTATTCTTTAATTTGGATGCAACGGAAGAACAATTGAATTTCCCTACTTTCTATGGTAGTGGTAAAAACGGTTGGTTCAACGACAGCTTAACTCAAACAGAAGATATTCTTCCTTTGATGGATGGTATTATTAAATATGTACCCTTACCAAAAGTAACTGATGGTACTTTACAAATGCAGATTACCTCTTTGGATTACTCTTCTTTCTTAGGAAGAATAGCCATTGGAAAAGTAACTCGTGGTATGATCAAAGAAGGACAAACCATAGCCTTAGTTCAGGGGGATGGTACTTTCAAGAGAAGTAAAGTAAAAGAATTATACGTGTTTGAAGGAATGGGCAAACGTAAGGTAACAGAAGTGTTATCTGGCGATTTGTGTGCAGTAGTTGGTTTAGATGATTTTAATATTGGTGATACTATTGCTGATCTTGAAAATCCAGAAGCCTTACCAGTTATTAGTGTGGATGAGCCTACTATGAGTATGACTTTCAGTATTAACAACTCACCTTTTTTTGGTAAGGATGGTAAGTTTGTTACCTCTCGTCACTTACGTGATCGTTTGATGAAAGAAACTGAAAAGAACTTGGCATTACGTGTAGAAGACACCGATAGTGCGGATAGCTTCTTAGTATTCGGCCGCGGTATCTTGCACCTTGGTATTTTAGTAGAAACCATGCGTCGTGAAGGTTATGAATTAACCGTTGGTAATCCTCAGGTGTTGGTTAAACAAATTGATGGCAAAAAACACGAACCTTATGAGAATTTGGTAGTGGATGTTCCAGGTGAGTACAGTGGAAAAGTAATTGATCTGGTTACACAGCGCAAAGGTGAAATGCAGATCATGGAAAGCAAGGGTGAAATGCAACACTTGGAGTTTGAAATACCTTCAAGAGGCTTGATAGGTCTACGTTCTCAGATGTTGACCAATACTGCTGGCGAAGCGGTTATGGCGCATCGTTTTATTGAATACAAACCGTGGAAAGGTCCAATTCCAGGAAGAAGTAATGGGGTATTGATTGCAAAATTTGGTGGAACTACTACTGCCTATTCGATTGATAAATTACAAGATCGTGGTTCATTCTTTATTGAGCCAAGTGATGAAGTTTATGCAGGACAAATTATTGCGGAACATATCAAACCAGGTGATTTGAATGTGAATGCAGTAGAAATGAAAAAACTGACCAACCACCGTGCAAGTGGAAGTGATGATAGTGTTCGTATCACTCCTAAATTACAGTTTACTCTCGAAGAGTGTATGGAATACATTCAACAAGATGAGTGTATTGAAGTAACTCCAAAAAGTATACGGATGCGTAAAGTTGTTTTGAACGAAGAAGATAGAAAGAAGAGTTCAAGAAGTATGCAGAGTGAAGCTATTGGATAAATTTCTGATAAAGCATGATGTTATCCCCGGTAATTTATTATCGGGGATTTTTTTGTATAAGTTCGATTTGAAATTTTAACAAAAAAAAGCAACATGTTTTAGAAACTTGTGTAATATTGAATTGCCCTAAATCTAATAAACCAGTTTTATGAAAAAGTTTATCTTCTTAGCTTCTCTGTTAGTGGGTTTTGTAGTATTTCAATCTTGTAAAAAATCGGGCTCTACCTCAACTACAAATATGCGTTTGGTAAACTTGTCGCCGAATAGCCCGGCAATGGATGTGTATTTAAATAGTACATTGGTTGTAGGGAATGTTTCTTATGGGGTTGCCTCTGGCTATCAATCTGTGAATGCTGCTTCAAGTTCTATTGCTATTAACCAAACAGGAACAGCAAATATTTTGCTCACAGGAAATATAGCTTTCGCTGCCAATAACTACTACTCATCGGTAGTATATGATTCGGTAGGAGTGTTAAAAGGAAATATATTTCAAGATGATAGAACAGCGCCACCTGCCGGGAAATGTTTTGTTCGTTTTTTTGATTATGTAAGCGGAACGCCATCTATTGATATTATTCGAGTAGGTTCAACAACAAATAAATTGTTTGCAAGTAGAGCCTATCTCGACCATATAAATACTACTTCTAATATTGCATATACTGCAATTGATCCAGGTCCCGTTACCATATCTGCTGTGATTGCTGGAACAAGTGTTTTAATCACTACCCTTCCGGGTTTTGAGGCGGCAGTAGGCAAATCATATACACTTGTATTAAAAGGATTTAACAATGGTACGGGAACACAAGCTATTTTTCTTGCCCCACTTTATGATAACTAGAAAATATAAAAACAAAAGAAGTAACACTGCGAATGAGCGCTCACTCAACAGTATTACTTCCGGTTTTTTAAATAATTATTTCTTTGTAACACTAACCTCGGCAACAGTGTGCATGTTAACTTTTACATTGAAGATTTCTTTGTAAGTACCTTTGTCGGTCTGAATCAGGAAAGTAAGTTTATTTACATCCAGTGTTTCCGGGAAGATGAATTTTTTGTCAAATAATTTGTCAGAAAATTTATCTTGGAAAATGATCTCACCGAATTCATCCAAAATAAATATTTTAAAAGACTTACCGCTCTCGTTGTTGAATTTAACTTTGAAAAACAAGTTGTCTTTTTCGATTCCAACATATTTCACTTCTATTTTCTTAGAAGGATCAACTGCTGGAATGACTGTTGTTACTGTGTTTGCGCTTGCAGAAAGAAAGAACATTGCGGCAAGGATGTTGCCCAAGAAAAATCTTTTTGCGATTGTGTTTAATGATTGCTTTTTCATAATTTCTAGTTTAATTTTTAAGATTAAATAAATTGATAATAAAATTCTTGATGGCACAAGCAATCGTAATTCGAAAAAAAATTCTTAGATGGTATAGCAGCCTCGAAGAGAAGCGTTTGATCAGCGTAGTATCCGGATTTACTATATACACAATGTGTAGCTGATACACATTTAATACCTGTAATTAAAAAAGGTAACCTCTTTTGAGAAAAATTTAGTTGTTATGTAAAAGTTAAGAGAAAGTAATTATTTGATTTTCAATAGCTTAATTAATATTAAGTAGTAGGTTTATTGAGTGCCTCCCAAAGAAGATCTTTTAATTCTGTTAAACCTTTATTGGTTAAAGAGGAAATAAATATCAATGGAATATTAGATGGTAATTCTTTTTCGATTGCAGATTTTAATTCTTCATCAAGCATATCAGATTTGCTAACTGCGATCACGAAATCTTTTTGTAACATTTCGGGGTTATATTCCTCTAATTCATTGCATAAGATTTCAAATTCTTTTCGATGATCGCTACTATCTGCAGGAATCAGAAACAACAACACAGAATTTCTTTCAATATGTCTTAAAAATCGATGTC
>JAYUFN010000245.1:0-4575 GCA_043738705.1 Bacteroidota bacterium | reverse complement strand
ATTGATATTACGTCATACCCATTATTGAGTAGGTCAACAATGGTATGAGAACCGATATAACCGCATCCTCCTGTAACTAAGATCTTTTGCATAAATCAAATTATAGTATAAATATAAATTGATAAATTCAAATAGAAATATTAGTTAGGGTGAATCAGATAAAAAACTTCAGGATATAAAATACGATTGCCGCAAGTAATGCAGAAATTGGAATGGTTACAACCCAAGCCCAGAGCAGGTTTATGGTAACTCCCCATCTAACAGCACTCAATCTTTTTGTGGCGCCAACACCAATAATCGAACCCGTAATAGTATGAGTAGTTGAGACGGGAATTTTAAAATGCTCTGTCAAAAATAATGTAATAGCCCCGGCTGTTTCAGCAGCAACTCCTTCAAGGGGAGTTACTTTTGTGATCTTGGTCCCCATTGTTTTAACGATCTTCCAGCCACCACTCATTGTGCCTAATCCGATGCACAAGAAAGATATAAAAGGCACCCAACTATATTGGTCCGCAAACTGGTTAAAAGTTAAATGAATTCCTTGTGTACTTTGGTAATAAATCACGGCTGCTCCAATAATTCCCATCACTTTTTGCGCATCATTTCCGCCGTGTCCAATACTGAATGCTGCAGACGAAACCAGCTGTAAACGCTTAAACCAGTTTTCAGCTTTATAAGGGTTGGATCGTTTGCACAAGTGTACAATCAGAATGGTGATGAAAAAAGCAATCACCATTCCAATAAGTGGTGCAAGAAAAATGAATAAAAAAGTAGGAATTACTTTAGCATAATTCACCACGTCAATTCCGTCAAGACTAAACCCTTTTGCGTTGGCCAAAGCAGCACCTATAAAACCTCCCATCAAAGTATGTGATGAGCTAGAAGGAATCCCAAACCACCAAGTAATAAGGTTCCAGATAATGGCTGCGATGATCCCCGCAAGGATTACTTGTAGGGTAACAAACTCGGGGTTCACCCATTTTGCAACAGTATTACCGATACCGAATTCTTTAAAAATATATTTTGAAATAAAGTAAGCTGCGAAATTGAAAAAAGCCGCCCAAACAACCGCTTGAAATGGTGTTAATACTTTTGTTGAAACAATTGTTGCGATAGAGTTGGCAGCATCATGAAACCCATTGATGAAATCGAATATATACGCCAATACAATAATCAGTATGAGGATAGTTAACATGGCAGGTTTTTGGGTGCGTTAATGCTACTGTTCAATTGAGTGAACTGTTTGAAAATGCTTACCGTTTATGCGTATTTGATGATAATTGATTCAATAACGTTTGCGGCATCTTCGCATTTATCGGTAGCAATTTCCATTACTTGATAAATTTCTCTTTTCTTAATCACTTCTTTAAAATCGTTCTCTTGCTGAAACAAAATTTCAATACTCATATCAAATACATCATCAGCCTGATTTTCAATGCTATTTACTTTTACCATCGCTTCTGTCATTGCGCGTAGATTCTTCATATCACGCAAACCAAAAACCGCTTTTTTAATTTCTATGGTACCCTGCATAATCAAGTCGGCCATTTTTTGGATACCTATATCGTTCGGGTTTACATTATAGAAATTGATTTTCTTAGAGCAAGAATAGATATAATCTGCAATATCATCGAGGGCTGTAGCCAAATAGTGGATGTCTTCACGATCGAAAGGCGTTATAAAGTTCCTCCCTAATTCAGTGAAAATACGATGTGTATTATCATCATTTTTATGCTCTAGGTCCTCAATCTGCGCTAAATAAGCAACTCGTTTATCAGCGTCAGGCTCGCTTACAAGTTCTTTCAGCTTAATGCCCATCTCGAGTACTTTCTCTGCCACATCTTCGAAAAGCTCATAAAACACTTTGTTTTTTGGCATAAAAAATTTACCGATCGAGTTGATACCCATGATTTTTTAATTTGGTGTAAAAATAAGCTTATGAAGCTAGTACTAATTTGTAATGAATAAATTAACTATTACATAATATAGAACCCATTTAAATTTCATCAAATTCTTTATTTTGCTATTGGGTGTTAATAATTTTTTTCGTCCAGTGTAAATCCAATTGTGGTGCCCACATCCAATTTACTTCGAACGTGCATGGTTTGTCCGTGAGCTTCTATAATGTGCTTGCAAATAGCTAGCCCAAGCCCGGTGCCCCCTACATCTCTGCTTCTGCCTCTATCGGTCCTATAAAACCGTTCAAAAATTCTAGGTAAGTGCTCTTCGCCGATTCCGATTCCGTCATCACTAAATTCGATCAATACCAAACGCCCATCAGTTTTATAGATGCTTGCAACGATACTACCATCCATCTTTCCATATTTGGTGGCGTTTTCCAACAAATTATTAATCACTTGACGAATCTTTTCTTTATCGGCAAATGCGCTTACTGGGGCTTCGCAGCCCTTCTTGATATTGGTTTTGATATTTTTTGCAGCCGTTTTAATTGAGAGCGTTTCGAAAATTTCTTTGATCAGATCCTGTATAATAAATTGCTCTTTGTAAAGTGGCTGCTCACCGCTTTCCAGTTTTGATATTTCGTCAAGGTCCTCTGCCAGATTCACCATCCGCTCTACATTTTTTGCAGCATTTTCTAGGAAACGTTTGTTTACGGCGGGGTTATCAATGGCCCCCCCCAAAAGCGTATCTACATATCCCTGTATTGCAAATATTGGAGTCTTAAATTCGTGTGATAAATTTTGAAGAAATTCTTTGCGGTATGCCTCATTTCTTTTCAGTAATTCAATCTCCGCCTTTCTTTGTTCTGCCCACTTTTCAACGTCTTCGCGAACTTCATCAATACTTTTCTGGGGAAGGATATACTTATAATAAGTCTCTTCCCGTTTATTGGCTTTGGTTTGGTAAATGAATTTATAGATCAGTTTGATCTTGCGATAGATAAACCATTCCAGTACAAATTGTATCAGGAAATAACTTCCCAAAAATATCACTACAAAAGCAACCAATGCAATGATCCAATTTGGCCGATCGAGCCAATAACCTAATGAAATAGGCACCGACAAAGCCAAGGCGGTAAATGCTGATAATTGCTTGGGGCTAAGATTTTTTGGTTTGAACATGAATGAATCTGGTATTCGATTTTTTAAATGAACTAGACTGTAAAGTTACTTCGCATTAATAAACAATCATACGAATCAACTAACAAGTTAATCGAACCCTTTTAGAATTTGGATAATTCTTAACTATACGTCGAACTTATAACCAACTCCTTTCACCGTTGTAATGCAGTCGATTCCCATTTTCTGACGCACTTTTCTAATATGCACATCAATGGTTCTATCGCCTACTATTACATCATTACCCCATACTTGAGAAAGAATTTCGTTACGCAGGAAAACTCTGCCTGGGCGCGATGCAAGCAAATAAAGTAATTCGAATTCTTTCTTTGCAAGTACAACATCTTTATCATCGATCGTTACCATGAATTTAACTGGATCGATATTCACATTGCCGATACTGAGGGTCTTGTTTTCTGAAGGTTGTGAATTAGCCCTTCTAAAAAGTGCGTTAACGCGGCTGATCAGCACTTTAGGGCTAATTGGTTTATTTACGTAATCATCAGCACCCGATTCAAGACCTTTTATCTGGGAAGATTCGTCGCTCAATGCGGTTAAGAAAATGATCAGGGTATGTTGAAACATAGCCTGAGATCTTAATATTTCGCATACTTCGATCCCGGTTTTTCTTGGCATCATAATATCCAAAATAATTAGATCGGGATTGAGCTGTTTAGCCCTTTCAATGGCTTCATTGCCATCTTTTGCGGTATAGATTTCATAACCCTCTTTTGTTAGGTTATAACTCACAATTTCCAGAATGTCCGGTTCGTCGTCTGCAATCAAAATCCGTTTAGCTTTGCCTTCCATGTTAACATTATGTTTACACAAAATTAATTTTAATGATTGGCAAATAACGCTTTTATGCTTATTATGTTATTGTTAACAGTATTCCTCGCTTCCTGAGTTTTTGCAACCAAATCATCCTATTTTTGGCAATTCCAATACATGAAACAATTATATATTCTAATTTCTGCCCTATTTTTTTCTGTAGCCCTAATGGCCCAAACCGATTTGGCTGTACCCATTATTCCAACAATGAGGCAGCTACACCATGATTACATTATTCAGTCACTAAAGAAAATTGACAGCTTTTATATCCATGGCGATAGTAGTCAAATGGCTTCGAAATATTCGGTAGATACCATCCTTACCAGGATTAGGTATTCGATCGAAAAAAATAAGACCATCGATGCCAATAGCAAATACAAATGGTTGAGAAGTGAAAATGAATTCTTAACGGAATTCATCAGTGCCTATCAATCGAAGCGGATTGTTTTGAATGACCTGCCTTTATTAATTAATGTATTCGATGAATTGATGAAATTAGATTTACTGAGTGCATCTGTTTATCCGGTTTTCGAAAAGAACACATTGAAAATCTGTAATGTACTAATTGATAATTATGGATTTAAAACGAACTTTGGAATAACTAAGGCGAAGGATTTAATGGTTTGGAAATATGGACAGTTACATCCCGAAAATATTTTAGCCG
>JAYUFN010000244.1:0-1597 GCA_043738705.1 Bacteroidota bacterium | reverse complement strand
TAGTATTGGGAGAATCATAAATAGAAATATTCGCACAAATTTACAGTAAAGTACTCTATGAATTATGCTACAAGTGGAATAACGCCTGTGGTGTTGTTCTTTTTACACGGAATATAATTTTAGTGTAACTTAATAGTTGAAATCTTTTCTTTCAGTTAATCCCTGTGTATGAATATCTATTTCAAAAACTTCTTGCGCGTTATTGCCATGCTGTTTTTATTATTAATTATTTTAAGTTTATCTTATTTTAAGAAGGATATTCCTGTAGCAATATTGATAAAAAAATATGCTACAGCCGAATCAAAATTTATGCCACTAATGGGGATGCAAGTTCACTATCGCGACGAAGGTAATGGAGCAGACAGTATCCCAGTAGTTTTAATCCATGGAACATCCTCATCTTTATTAACATGGGATAGTTGTGCCAAATTACTAAAGCCAACCCATCGTGTAATTCGGTTCGATCTTCCGGCATTTGCATTAACCGGACCCAATCCTGAACGGGATTATAGTATGGGATATTATAACAAATTCCTCGATTCTTTCCTAAACAAACTGCAAGTAAACCAGTGCATGATTGTAGGCAGTTCTTTGGGAGGTGGTATCGCTTGGCATTTTGCATTTAACCACCCCGAGAAAGTAAAGAAATTGATACTAGTTGATGCAAGTGGTTTTATCCCCACCAAGCAGCCCAAAAGTGCCATTGGATTTAAAATTGCCCAAACGCCAGTAGTAAATAATATTATGAAATGGATTACCCCAAAATTTGTAATTAAGCAAAGTCTGCAAGACGTATATGGAGATAAATCAAAAGTTACATTCAAGTTAGAAGACTTATATTTTGATATGACTATTCGTGAAGGAAATCGTACTGCATTGATCGACAGAATGAAAATTGGTTTTATGTTGGATGAATCAGCAAAGATTCAACAGATCAATATACCTACTTTAATTATTTGGGGTGATAAGGATCAACTAATACCTGTAGAATGTGCCTATCGTTTTCAAAAATCAATAAATAATAGTGCGTTATCAATCATGAAGGGAATTGGACATGTCCCGATGGAAGAATCACCTAGTGTATTTACAGAGAGACTTCTTTTGTTTATAAATAAATAATAAACAAACGAGGACTCTGTTACATTCGAAAAAAAATTATTTACTCATCAGCGTTTTCACAGATTGATGTAGCCCTTTACTCAAAGGCACTATAGGCAATCTGAGGAAGTTTTCAATTAAACCCATTTCAGTCACGAATGCTTTTACACCAGCGGGATTATTTTCTGCAAACATCAGTTCATAGGCAGCGATCAAACGATCATTAATCATTTTAGCTCCTGCAAAATTGCCATTCAAACAATGGCGTACCATATCAGAGAATTCTTTAGGGAAGGCATTTCCTGCTACGCTAATTACACCATCCATACCGCAGGCAAGTTGAGGTAATGCCAGTGCATCATCACCACTAACAATCAAAAAGTCTTCCGGTCTATCGCGCAATAAAATCATACACTGAGCCATATCGCCACTAGCTTCTTTCATTCCAACAATATTTGGAATATCATTTGCAAGTCTCAAAGTGGTATCAGCACTAATA
>JAYUFN010000243.1:0-4589 GCA_043738705.1 Bacteroidota bacterium | reverse complement strand
ATTCGTGGTAATTATTATACCAAATTACCTGGCGGAGGATTAGAAATGGGTGAAGGCACAAGAGATTGTTTAAAGAGGGAGTTCATGGAAGAAACTGGGCTTGACGTAACTGTAGGAGAACACTTATATACTACCGATTTTTTTCAAATTTCTGCATTTAATAATAAAGATCAGATCGTTTCAATTTATTATAGAGTAATCGCTAACTATCCCATTATTTTAGAAACAAAATCAATTCCTTTTGATTTTGAACCATCACAAGTTTCTGATCCTACCATAGAAGCAGAAGTATTTAGATGGATCCATTGGAAAAACCTTAGCGAAAAAGACATGTCGTTACCTATTGACCAAGTTGTTGTTAAAATGCTGAAACAGCAGCATGGTTCTAGTGGTAAACAATTCAGCTCATTATAAGGAAACAATTAGCCCGCAGTTGGAATATTTATAAAAATTTCTTCGTTTTTACCCATAGCAGCCAATTTCATTTTTTTAGATATATCGTGACCAAGATATTTTTCGATCCTTTTCTCTACGATATATATCATTGGTGTGAGCACTATTGCCATAGTAAATTTATAAGTATAGTTTACTAAACAAATAGCTAGTACTAGTTGCCAACTCCATCCATTACCGAGTTTAAAAGCAATAAATAATACAACGAAACTATCTACTAATTGAGAGATTACAGTTGACCCTGTTGCGCGCAACCAGATCCATTTATCGCCGGTTATTTTTTTGATCTTATGAAATACAACCACATCTACTACCTGACTTACCAAAAAAGCTACCAAGCTTCCTAAAATAATCCACATTCCCTGTCCGAATATACCTTGAAAAGCTAATTGCATATTAGGAACTCCAGAATCTATTTTCGACCCAATCCAGAAGTCTGCAGGTGGTATACCCATAGCGAAATAAAACATCACAAAAGCATAAGCGATCAGTCCCACGGCAATAAAACTAATTCGGCGTACCGCTTTTGGTCCATAATATTCGTTTACAATATCTGTAATAATAAATTCTAACGGCCACAGCAATACACCACAGGTTAGATTGAACGAAAGACCTGACTGTCCGAATAAAGAAAAATTAGAAGCTGACATCCCAAACAATTTTTCGAGGGAAAATATTTTTCCTCCAATACATTCGGCGATTAATGCATTTGCTACAAAAAAAGCGGCAATACTGATAAAAAGCTTAGTGGGCTTATCTCTTAGAATTTGATGAATCATTATTATAAAATGAAGTGGTAAAAAAGTTGAAAGAATAAAAATAACAGATTTGTAACAACTAACCAGCCGGGTAATTGAATCAATTTCCTGTGAACTAACAAAATCAGATACCAAATGTTCGCGCCTAGATTAAGTAATGGGGAGATAAACCATCCAAGTATAATGATTAATCCTTTCATGTCTTGACTGGCAGTGATACCCGGTGTTCTTTGAAAAACAAGGCAAACTAAAAAGAGTAGATTACAAATTAAAGCCAGTCGACTAAGGAATAAAAGTTTCTTCATAAAAAATTTGATTCAAAATAGTATTAATTTGCCAATCGCATAAATAATTGTAGCATAAAAAAAAGACCATTGCTGCTTTAGTTTCTTATCGGATTTTTTCTATATTGATGAGTGACCCAAAATGCATTGCTAATTTTTATTCAATTTTATAGAACTATGCAAATATAACATTGATCGTTTCAGAGATATTCAGAAAAGCTGGTGGGGGCTACACTTAATATATCACTATTAACAGGTCATAAACTTTTTTATGTAGCTTTATTTTAATAATCTAATACATGTTCAAATCAATAGCTAAGTCCGCTTTACCTCATTTCATTGCAGTTGTAATTTTTGCTTTGGTAGCAATCATATATTGTAAGCCAGCATTAGACAGTAAAGTTTTACAACAAACAGATGTTACCCAATGGAAAGGCATGGCACAGGATGCATTAAACCATAAAGAAAAAACCGGCATAACTCCACTTTGGACAAAAAGTATGTTTGGAGGTATGCCCACATATCAGATTACAGGCATTCCAGCAAACAAAGTAACGATTGGCGCTCTTGACGGAATAATGACACTGACCTTACCCGAGCCAATTGGTCTATTTTTTTTAGCAAGTATTTGCTTTTATTTCTTAGCACAAGTGTTAGGGTTCAATTTTATTATCAGTATCATTGGCGCATTGGGTTATAGTTATGCTACTTACAATCCGATTATTGTATCAGTTGGACATATTACCAAGATGCATGCGATAGCTTACTTACCTTTTTTTATTGGATCGATATTATTGCTCTTTCAAAAAAAATATCTTTCAGGCGGAACTTTAATAGCCATCTCTACTGCATTATTTATTCAAGCCAATCATTTGCAAATTGCTTATTACGGATTGATCATTGTTTTAATAATGTCGATTTTCTATTTAATTCAATGGATCAAACAAAAAGAATATAAACATCTTACCATTACTTTATTGATTGGAATCATAGCAGGCGGTTTGGGGCTCGCTGTAAATGCACCAATGCTGACTAGCACTTATGAATATGGAAAAGAATCTATCAGAGGCGGCAGTGCATTGAGTACAAAAGATAGTAAGACTACTAAAACAGGCCTTAACAAAGATTATGCTTTATCATACAGTATGTACAAAACCGAGCCATTGGTGCTACTGTTTCCAAATTTATATGGAGGAGGCAGTGATCCTAATACAATAGACCCGGAAAAATCAAAAGCAATTGAAGTATTGCAACAAATGCAACCTAATTTGGCTCAGCAGTTACAATCAATTGTACAATTCTATTGGGGGGGAATAGGTATTACTTCAGGCCCGCCCTATGCAGGAATTATTATTTGTGTATTTGCATTAATTGGATTTTCTGTAAAAGCTAATCAGCAAAGGTGGTGGATCGCCATCGCAATTATTTTTTCATTCCTGTTAGCTGCAGGCTCCTATTTGGAGACATTTAATGTGTTTATTTTAAATTATTTTCCGCTTTATAATAAATTCAGAGCACCTAGTATGATATTGGTGATACCCACGCTACTACTTGGAATAATGGCTTTATACGGCTTAGAAGCAGTTACTAAAGAAGAAAATTTGAGTGTCGCAATAAAGAAATATAAACCAAGTTTAATAGTACTTGGCTTGATTATAGTATCCGTTTGTTTCATTTACCTGAGTAGCGATTTTAAAAGTGAAAATGATAAAATTTTATTACACCAAATTTCACAGATTACAGACCCCAATCAAAGGGCCATGTTTGAAACTCCAGCAAATGATTTAGTGAAAGCACTAGTATTCGACAGGAAATCAATGGTTGAAAACGATTTGATAAAATTATTCATTTATTTGATTTTGATTGCTGGTTTATTAATCCTCTCATTTAAAAAAATCATTAATCAAACAATTTTATTGGTTGGCTTGGGAATTTTAAGTATGGTTGATCTATTTCAAATTGATACTAAATATTTAAAATCAGATCATTTTATTGAGGCCACTGAAAATGAAAATGTTTTTATTTTAAGTCCATTGGATATCGCACTAAAAAAGGATAGTACCGAGTATCGGGTTTTAGATCTAAGAAATGGGATTCAAAATGCTTTTAATGGCGGTGCCTTAATTGCTTATCACCATAAAACTGTGGGTGGCTATAACCCTGCTAAACTTAGTATTTATCAAGATCTGATCGAAAACCAATGGTACAAGTACCCTAATTGTAACCCGACCATGAACATGTTGAACACCAAATATGTCATAACCGGAAATCTTAGTACAGATACCATTAGTAATAAAAACGCATTAGGGAATGCCTGGTTTGTAAAAGAAATCGCGTATGAAGAAGGCCCTGCTGCAGTGATGAACAGGCTTAGCAATTTCAATCCAAAGACTACTGCTGTTGTTGAGGCAAAAGACAAAATCACAGCAATGAATTCTATTCAATTGGATACTGCTGCCAACATACAATTAATTGCCAATAATAATGACGAGGTATTATATAAGAGTGCCTCAACTAAAAAACAATTTGCAGTTTTTAGTGAAGTGTATTATGAAAAAGGATGGAAAGCTTTTATTGATAATCAAGAAACGCCGATTATTAAAACAAACTACGTTTTAAGAGGCTTGGTGATTGAACCGGGGATACATGCTATCAAATTCGAATTTAATCCGAGCAGCATTGAGACAGCCAAAAAGATTTCTGTTTTTTCATCCCTATTTCTTTGGATTTCACTTTTGATAATTATTTTTATTTCTAGCAGAAAAATTATCAGATCAAAAAACACCACTAGCAAATAAATCTAACCAATGCAGTTAACCATCATTATTTGTAGCTATAACAGAGCAAAATATATTGAAGCTGCATTAAATAGTCTTTACCATCAATCAATCAGTCTTGATCAATTTGAAGTGATTATTGTAGACAACAATTCTACCGATGAAACACCAGCGACTTATAATAGCTGGAAAGCAACGCATACAGAGGGTGATTTTAACTACAGCACTGAATTACAGCAAGGTGCTTCTTTTGCAAGAAACAAGGGAGCTTTTTTAGCTAGTGGTGAATGGCTTTGCTTTATGGATGATGATGCCAT
>JAYUFN010000242.1:0-1599 GCA_043738705.1 Bacteroidota bacterium | reverse complement strand
GGCCCAAATGGCAAATATTTGCTTACACTCAATCCTTCTTTAGCCAGATTGAAACTGATATTATCACTCATCCCATATAGCTGTGAAAAATGAACGTGTTGATGACTGTGAGAGATGCCCTTTTCATCCATCAAATAAGCAGCAAGTAAATTACTCTGTTCATTGTGTGATGCAACAATGCAAGCAATTCGATCAATATGTTCGATACAATAACGAATAGCTGCATTATAATCCCTATCACACTCTTCTTTATTTTCCTGAATGGGCGATTCATAACCAAAATCATATGCACGCTCTCTTTCTTTTTCCATGTAGGCCCCACGAACCAATTTCATTCCAAGAATAAACCCCTGCTGAACAGCAATCTTATAAGAAATATCAAGAAAATGAAGGCGGTCGTGACGGTACAATTGAATCGTATTATAAACAACAGCTTTCTGTTTATTAAAGATCTCCATCATTTCCATCGTCAGCCTATCTACCGGATCCTGCATCCAGCTTTCTTCTGCATCGATCAGTACCCCTATATTTTTTTCAGCAGCAGCTTCACAAATGATATACATTCTTTCCCTTACCCTATCCCATTCTGCTATTTCTTCTTCATGATCGTGAATACCACTTCTAAGCCTTGGGGCTTCATTAAGTTTTTGCAATAATCCGTTCCTTGCAAGACCAGTTACTTTAATACTCATGAATGGTATATTGTTCTGAGTAGATGCATAATTAATTACGCGTATAAATTCGTCTGTTGCAAAATCAAAATTCTCTTCCCCTTCCTTTCCTTCAACCCCATAGTCAAGAATTACTTTTACATCATAATTACCCAAAGTAGCACATACTGGTGCAGTTTCTTCAAGCGTTTCTCCACCTACAAATTGTTTGAAAATAGTTTTACGAATAATTCCATCAATTGGAAGTCCCGTTTTCATCAGGAAAGGGGTTAAGCGGGTACCTAACTGTACAAATAGTTGATAGCCCATCGTCCTGAAAAGGAATCTAGCTCCCTTCAGGTCTTTAGTAGCCTTATATGCAAAGGCATTTTTGGTATTCTCAAAGGAAATGTTCATTGCTAACGGTCGTTCGTAGCACGAATATCGGAACACATTCTCTAAGTAAAAAAGGTTTTTTTTGAATGGTACTTATAAATTTTTAAATAGCATTAAACACCCCCTTTGTTTTGATGGAGTTTTCTAGTAATAACCTCCTAACACTTTGCTTTTTTAAAATTTATAGTTCCTCCTACTTTTAGAAAATTCAAAATATCTATTTGAAAAAAACAGACATTCGCGTATGCAAATATCAGAAATCGAAATCTATAAATACAGTATTCCAATGCTGCCATTTACAATTGCTACAGGCACTATGCATTCGGCACAAAATATATTGGTTAGGATACAAACAGATCAAGGTATTACGGGGGTAGGTGAATGTTCTGCATTTCCAATGATTGTTGGTGAAACTCAAGCCACATGCTACGAAATGGCAAAAGACTTCGCCAATTTATGGAAGTTCAAAGACCCTTTGCAGATCGAAGCCCGCATGAACGAACTTGATTTGTTTACTGCAGGAAACTATACCGCGAAAAGTGCTTTTGATTTG
>JAYUFN010000241.1:0-1600 GCA_043738705.1 Bacteroidota bacterium | reverse complement strand
GCGAAAATACAGAAAAGCTTGAAAAAAAATCATAGTTCTTTAAAAAAATAGCAAAAAATGGGAGAAAATGTTGAAAAAATTAAATATTATTTTTAATTGTAATTAATATTTCATAACCGCTAAAACCATTTTATTTCGATTGTTTTCAGTGGGTTTTAGCTCCTTTTATGGCTTGAGAAAGTAAGGAAGCGGCAAGTTATTTATTTTTATAATATCTATTTTATCGAAGTTAAATCAAGTAATAAAATGGTAGTTCATACCAAGTTCTTGAGTAGCTTTTTTTATTCTAAAACTTAGCCTTGCCCCTTAAAGCTACTTTCTTACCTTCGCGCAGTTATGGAAATTACAGCAAAAACCGCCCAACAGCTTCGTATTACCGAAGAGGAATTCGAACTGATTAAACAAAAACTAGGTCGTACCCCCAATTTTACGGAGCTCTGTGCTTTTAGTGGAATGTGGAGTGAACACTGTAGTTATAAGAATAGTATTAAATGGTTGAAGACACTTCCACGTGATGGCGGCCGCATGTTGGTAGCAGCAGGAGAAGAAAATGCTGGCCTTATGGATATGGGTAACGGATTTGGGGTAGTATTTAAAATAGAAAGCCATAATCATCCAAGTGCTATCGAACCATTTCAAGGTGCTGCAACAGGTGTTGGCGGAATTCAACGCGACATATTTACTATGGGAGCGCGCCCAATTGCATCTTTAAATAGCTTGCGGTTTGGAAATATTAAAGACACTAAAACACAGAGATTATTAGCCGGAGTAGTTCATGGAATTGGTCATTATGGAAACTGCTTTGGGGTACCTACCGTTGGGGGGGAAGTATATTTTGAAGATTGTTATCACACTAATCCGTTAGTGAATGCCATGAGTGTTGGTATTATGCAATCGAATAAAATGATTAGCGCAACTGCTGCAGGTATTGGTAACCCTGTATTTTTTGTTGGAAGCGCAACTGGAAAAGATGGTATTGGTGGTGCAAGTTTTGCATCAGCTGAAATTACTGCAGAAAGTACGGAAGAATTACCTGCTGTTCAAGTTGGGGATCCATTCCAAGAAAAGAAACTTTTAGAAGCATGTTTGGAAGTAATTGATACCAATGCAATTATTGGTATGCAAGACATGGGTGCAGCAGGAATTATTTGTTCTACTGCCGAAATGAGTGCGAAAGGTGGTGTAGGTATGCGTATTGATCTTGACAAAGTGCCTACTCGCCAACAAAATATGAAAGCATGGGAATTGTTGTTGAGCGAGAGCCAAGAACGAATGTTGATTGTTGTTGAAAAAGGGAAAGAGGATGCAGTACTCGCTGTGTTTGATAAGTGGGATCTTAGCTGCTCAAAAATTGGGGAAGTAACAGGAGATGGACTATTGAAATTTTATATGCACGGAGAATTAGAAGCCGAGATTCCTGCTTATGAATTAGTACTAGGAGGGGGTGCGCCGCAATATACAAGAGAATATACTGAACCTAAATATTTTGAGAAAATTAAAGCATTTGATCTGAACTCAATTGAAGACACAAATGAACTTAAATCCGTTGCAGAGCAATTAATCCAACTCCCAAATATAGCTTCTAAGCGTTGGGTATATA
>JAYUFN010000240.1:0-4619 GCA_043738705.1 Bacteroidota bacterium | reverse complement strand
TTTGCAATAGTTGCATCAGTTCCCTGAACCCTATTATCATTGAATTCTACAGGTTGAAATTCTATGTATTTAAATAAAAAATCGGGATCCTGAAAATTTACCAGAGTTGCATTGTATGATGAATTAAAAACAGGGCGTGCCACTTGAATATTTAGAGAAGCCTTATATACATTTGGCTCCATCACAGATTCAATATTAACTATAAAACTACATTCTATTTTCTCGCTTGTACGATAGATATCATTCGACCATTTTCTGGTATTCAGAAAATTAGTGAGCTGTGTTTGTAAAGTTATAAACACTTTTTTATCCACCGAAGTTCCTACTCTGTTTGATAAAACTGTGACCCTTGCATTCAACTCTTGCGCATTAATCTGCAGCAGAAATAGGAAGGATAATAGTGTTAGGGAAAATATTTTTTTATACATGTTGCTGTGTCGCTATAAATGAAATAATTTGCTCAGCCACTTGTTTCTTTGATGCTAAAGGAATAAATAATGCATCCCCATTTTTTTGCAGAATCGTAACTTGATTTGTTGCTTTACCAAAACCAGCATCGGGATCTTGCAAGGAATTTAAAATAATGCAATCTGCTTTTTTAGTTTGCAATTTTTTAAGCGCATTTTCTTTCTCGTTATTCGTTTCCAATGCAAAGCCAGCTAGGTATTGGTGAGGCTTTTTCTTTTCACCCAAATGCGCCAGAATATCGATTGTTTTTACGAGCGATATAACAGGATCTTCCGAAGATTTTTTAATTTTTTGTTCAGCAACTGATGATGGTCTGTAATCAGCAACTGCTGCAGACATAATAGCGATATCCATTGATTCAAAAACCTGAGAAGAGGCATCAAACATTTGTTGTGCTGAGGTTACGTGTTTTATAACAATACCTTTATAAGCAGTTGATTCATTAGTAGGACCAGTTACAAGAAGCACTTCAGCACCATTCAAATACAATGCTTCGGCTAGTGCAAAACCCATTTTACCCGAAGAGTGATTTCCAATAAAACGAACTGGATCAATTGCTTCGAAAGTTGGTCCGGCTGTTACAAGTGCCTTCTTCCCTTTGAGTAAATTAGTTCTAAAATATTTTGTGATCATTTCATATAAAATAGCTTCTGGCTCAGCCATCCTGCCTTCTCCGAATAAGCCACTTGCGAGTTCACCTTTTGTTACTGGAATCAATGTTTTTCCTTCTTCCAAAAGCGTTCGAAGATTACGTTTAGTTGCGGGATGGTGCCACATGTCTTCGTCCATTGCCGGAGCAATCATTACTGGACAAGTCACCGACAAATAAGTAGCTAAAAATAAATTATCACAGATTCCATTTGCCATTTTAGCAAGTGTATTACAACTCAGTGGGGCAATTAAAAACACATCGGCCCACCTTCCTAAAAGTACGTGATTACTCCATCCTTCTTCGTTCGACAATTCAATTAAGACCTTATTATTTGTAAGTGTACTTAATACTAGTGGAGATACAAAATCTCTTGCTGCGGGGGTCATTACTACTTTCACTTCTGCTCCTTCTTTGATCAAAAGCCTTGCAAGCAAGATGGTTTTATATGCTGCGATGCTTGCTGTAATACCCAGTAATATTTTTTTTCCTTGAAGCATACTGAAATTTGAACTTGAAAATAACAAAAAACGACAGCAGTTGCTGTCGTTTTCTTTGTTTTAGAACAATTTTATATTAACGGAACAGATCCTGTTCGTTGTTTCTTCTATAATACACTTTGTTTTCCATGAACTCTTGAGTTGCAAGAATAGCTGGATTAGGCATTTTCTCATAAGCTCTTGAAATTTCAATTTGCTCTTTGTTTTCGTGAATTTCTTCTAAGCTATCTGTATGGCTTGCGAACTCCTCAAGTTTGTTGTGGAGTTCCTCTCTTAAAGAAATGTTTATTTGATTGGCTCTTCTAGCTATGATGGCTATTGATTCGTATAAGTTACCTGTTTTTCCTTTGATATCAATCAAGCTTTTGGTTTCAACAACGCTGGCAGTGTTAGCGCTCATTTGCCTTCTTAATTTACTCATTTTTTCAGGTTTTTTAAATAATTATTTGATTGTTTTTTGTACTTAGCTATCTCTTCCAAATATTTACTATTCGGGAAACGCTCATTGAAATCGGCACATTCATTTAGTGCCCTTTCGTAGCGTTCTTTTTGCTTCTCTTCCATGCTCATTTCAGCATATTTTAGATACGATTTAACTACCAACATCTTATACTCGTCAGCCTTTTTTGAATCCGGAAAATTATCTGAAACATTTCCGAAAGCGATTGCTGCAGCTTTAAAGAATCCTAAGTTAAAATACAACTCTGCGCTCTTATAATCTTTTGCTTCCAATTTTTCCCTGCATTTATCAATAATGTCGGCTGCTTCTTTACTCTTTGCAGAGCTTGGATGCGTATTGATAAAGGTCTGCATCAATCCAATGGTCTTATTGGTATTGGTTTGATCCAGATCGATCTTTGGCGACTGTTTAAAGTAGCAAAATGCACGCATATAATCGCACTCTTCCACTTTAGGGCTATTTGGGAAACTTTCAACAAAAGTCTTAAACAGATTCTCAGCATTTAGATAGTCATTTTGATAGAAATAAGAAAATGCGAATTTGTAATACGCTTCTTCGTATCCCTGAGATCCTTTTATGAAAGGAAAAATGTCTTCATAGAGCTGCTGTGCATAGCTGTATTGTTTTTGCTCATAATATTTATCAGCCATTTTATGTTTATACTCAAAATCCTTGCTCTTAACAATTTTTGAAAATTTGTTGGAACAAGCAGTTAAGAGTAACACGGATAACAATACTAAAAGAATCCTATTCATACAAGTTTGCAAAATTAGTTATTATCGGGCAATATATAAACTCGTATTCTAGTTTAGCCTTACCGCACGTTAAGATTTACCTAAAAAGGCTGTTCCGCAAAAGTGGAACAGCCTTTTATTATTGAAAACTCAAATTATTGTTTGTCGCCTTCGCCTTCCTGAAGCTTCGCCTTAATTTCAGCAAGTGCACTCAAGTCGCCCAAAGTAGTTTTTTCTACCTTAGCTTGAATGTTTTTAACTGCTTTCTTAGTGCTTTCTGATTCAGCTTTAGCTTCTTTCTTAGCAGTTTCTTTTACTTCAGCAACTGCAGCTTCCCAGATACGAGCATGGCTCAATACTATACGTTTTTCGTTACGATCAAATTCGATCACAACAAACTGTGTAGTTTCGTCAGCTTTCACGGTAGTACCATCTTCCTTATTCAGGTGACGGTTAGGAGTGAATCCTTCTAAACCATACTGTAATTGTACTAGAGCACCTTTGTCGTCCTTACGGGTAACTGTGCCTTCATGAATAGTTCCTACAGCGAAAGTGTCTTCTAATGCATTCCAAGGATCTTCCTCTAATTGCTTATGACCTAACTGCAATTTGCGGTTTTCCTTATCGATGCTTAAGATGATAATATCAATGTGTTCACCAACTTTGGTATAATCAGTTGGGTGATTAAAACGCTTCAACCAGCTGAGGTCGCTGATGTGAATCATTCCACCGATACCTGGCTCCAATTCTACGAACACGCCATAAGGAGTGATATTCTTCACTAAACCTTTGTGCTTGCTATTTTCAGGGAATTTGGTTTCGATAGTACTCCAAGGATCTTGGCTCATTTGTTTGATACTCAAGCTCATTTTACGAGCGTCTTTATCAAGGGTAACCACTTTTGCTTCGTATTCATCGCTCAACTTAAAGAATTCTTTTGCGTTGATTGGAGTATTCGCCCAAGTAATTTCAGATACGTGCACTAGACCTTCAACTCCAGGCTGAATTTCTAAGAAAGCGCCATAATCTTCAATATTTACAACCTTACCTTTTACAACTGAACCTTCAGCTAAACCTTCAGGCAACACATCCCAAGGGTGTGGAGTTAATTGTTTTAAACCAAGGCTGATACGTTTTTTGTCGTCGTCGAAATCTAATACAACCACTTGTAATTTCTGATCCATTTTCACCACTTCGCTTGGGTGAGAAATACGACCCCATGAAATATCGGTGATGTACAACAAACCATCTAAGCCACCCAGATCCATAAACGCACCGAAATCTGTAATGTTCTTCACCACACCTTCTAATACCTGGCCTTTTTCGAGTTTGCTCATGATCTCTGCACGTTGTGCTTCGATATCGCTTTCTATTAATGCTTTATGAGATACAACGGCATTCTTAATTGTTTCGTTGATCTTAACTACTTTAAATTCCATTGTTTTACCTACAAACTGATCATAATCAGTTACAGGCTTCACATCTATCTGAGAACCCGGTAAGAAAGTTTCCATTCCAAATACATCAACAATCAAACCACCTTTGGTTTTACTAGTAACAGTACCAGTAATAACTTCTCCAGTTTTATGTACTTCAACAATTCTTTCCCAAGCGCGGAATATACGAGCTGATTTACGACTTAAATGTAGGTTTCCGATTCTGTCTTCTTTCTCTACTACCATCACCTCAACCTCATCTCCAATCTTCAAAGTTGGAACATCACGGAATTCGTTTAATGAAACCAGTCCATCACTCTTAAAACCAATGTTGATTACAACATCTGTTTTAGTCAACGCAACTACTCCACC
>JAYUFN010000239.1:0-4643 GCA_043738705.1 Bacteroidota bacterium | reverse complement strand
AAAAAAAGCGCATTGAAAGCGATTTAACAATTGGCATTGATACTCCAGATAAAATGGCCGCTACAGCAATTGAATTTAAAAAAAAGGGTGTTAATATCATAAAAATAAAATTGGGTAAGAACGCCAAAGAAGACATTGAACGCATCAAACAGATTAGAGAAGCCATTGGTTACTCGATACAACTTAGAGTAGACGCAAATCAGGGTTGGTCATACCAAGACGCTATCATGGCGCTAACAAGCCTCGGCAAATATGATATTTCTTTTTGTGAGCAGCCAATGCGCAAATGGAATGATGAGTTATTGCCAGCATTAATGTCAATTTCGCCAATACCCATTATGGCAGATGAAAGTGTATTTACACATCATGATGCTGAAAGATTAATTCGAAATAAAGCATGCACTTTTATCAATATCAAATTTGCTAAAAGTGGTGGTATACTTGAATCAACAAAGATCAATCATGTGGCAGAAGCCAATGGTATTGCATGCATGATGGGGGGGATGCTCGAAAGCAGAGTTGCATTAACTGCAAAAGTGCACTTTGCGATGGCCAAACAAAATATCCGTTTTTATGATTTAGACACATGCCTCTTAGGACACTTAGTAGACCCCGTGATTGGCGGCGCCACCTACCAAGGGATGGAGCTTTTAGTTTCAGACTCACCCGGTATCGGAGCAGATGTAGATCCCTCCTATCTGAAAACTTTAGAGCAAACCATTATTTAGAGAATGACATTTTAGACGACCCTCTGTATATTTACAAAAAAACAGGTAATGATGGATGGGAAGAAAGCTGTAGAAAGTTTTACAATTATGAACGAGCTGGTGCTACCAAACGATACAAATACTTTTGGTAACCTGATGGGCGGAAGATTAATGTACTGGATGGATATTGCTGCAGGAATTGCTGCAGGCAAACATTGTAATACACCGAGCATGACAGCTTCGGTTGATAATATCTGTTTCAAAAATCCAATTAAACTGGGAAATGTAGTACATATTGAAGCCTACGTTTGCAGGGCTTTCAATACCTCGATGGAAATTCATTTGAAGGTTTGGGGTGAAGACCTTTTACACCAATATAAATATGAAAGTAACGAAGCTTTCTTCACTTTCGTGGCACTTGATCCAAATGGAAAACCAAGGTTAGTACCTCCGGTTATTCCCGAAACCGATGCTGAAATAAAACTATTTGAGGGTTCATTAAGAAGAAGACAATTACGCTTAGTATTATCGGGTAAAATGAAACCCGACGACGCAAGTGAACTAAAAGCTTTCTTTACTAAATAAAATAAATCCTAGTTCAAAGGACAAGGTTTTTATTTATCTAGTTTATTGATTAAATGATGTTTCCCTTTCAACATAAATTCCTTACTCTGTTCGATTGAGTGCATTACCTGATCCAAAATTTCTTCTACAGAATGGGTATAATCAATTACCATTGGTTCTTTAAATCGTATAGACAATTTTGCTCCCCTCTTTTTAAAAGATAGCCCTGTTTTATTAAACGCCCTCCAAAATCCGTTGATTACTACAGGCACTACAATAGGCTGATTGTTCTTGATAATATGAGCGGTTCCTTTTCTTCCAGGTGCAAAAGGTTTAGTAGTACCTTGCGGAAATGTAATTACCCAACTATTATTTAATGCTGCATCAATTTTTTGTGTATCCGATTCATCGCGAGTTCTATCAATGTCTTTTCCATCTGCACGCCAGGTTCTTTTGATAGTAAGTGCCCCAGCCAATTTGAAAATCCTACTAATAATACTACCATTCATCGTTTCCTCAGCAGCTATAAAATATACATTAGTAAATGGATTGATCAGATAATAAGGCAATCCCAACCTGTTCTTCTTTCTCCATTTTACAGCACAAAAGATGTGAAGAAATGTAATTACATCTGCAAAATAAGTTTGATGATTGCTCACAAATAATACGTTCTGTTTGGGCAATCCTTTCAGATGTTCGGTACCTTCTATCTTGATGCTATTCAGCAGTGCCAATCCTGGATAAGATACCGCCCCAACAAAAGCATAAACAAATGAACGTATTAGTTTTATGTGTCTCAGACTTTCAACTAATTTCATATACTTGTTTTTGACAACAGTTTTAAAATAAGAAATACAGAGCTAAAACTTAAAAATAGCTGATTTGTATCAGCTGCTAACTATATTTTTGCCAGCTAAACCGAAAAGATGAAATTGAACACAGTAATATTCGATATTGATGGACTCATGATTAACAGTGAGCCTTTGTGGAATGATGCAGCAACAGAAGTATTCAAAGAGTATGGGTTGACCCTTACAGAGGAGCAATATAAAACTACTACCGGTTTACGAACTAAAGAGTTTGTTCAATGGTGGTTTGAGCACTATCAGATAGGAGCAGCTGAACACACTAGCGCCGAAAAAAAAATTATTACATCCGTATTAAATAAAATCGAACAGGAGGCGCAGGTTATGCCAGGCCTAAATTATATATTCGACTTCTTCCATAGAAAATCGTTCAATATTGGTCTGGCAACATCTTCTCCTCAAGCACTAATCGATCTGGTGATCCGGATGACTGGGATTGGAGATTATTTACATGATACATCATCTGCAGATGAATTAGCTTTTGGGAAACCACATCCCCAAGTATATTTAAATTGTGCAGCAAAAATGAATACTGTACCAACCAGTTGCATTTGTTTTGAAGATTCATTCAATGGAATGATAGCGGCAAAAGCAGCAAGGATGAAGTGCGTAGTAGTACCCCATTTTTCTCAATTGAAAGAGGAGAAATGGGGCGCTGCAGATTTAAAACTTTCATCACTGCAGAATTTCGGTGAGCTCCATTTTGATCTAGTTAACCAATAATAGGGATAATATATTCTGTTCTAAAAACATTATAAACAAAAAAGCAAACCTAAAAAGGTTTGCTTTTTTGTTACTTATCAAAGTATTAATACTAGTTTTTAGTTTTTAAATTTGGATGAGGAGCAGGTACCGTATTAGGCCCCTCTTCTATTGTACCTAACAAATCAACTGAATTAACATCTCCATCCTGGCCATAGTTAAACACTAGTCTACTCTCAGAAATTCCTTGTTTTTCAACAAGATATTTCATTACAGCATTTACTCTTTCCCAGCTTAATTGCTGCGCAGACTTACTTGAAGCACCATAACCAATTACTTTTACTTTACATGCAGGATTAGCATTAATCTTAGCGGCAGCGGCGGCAAGAATCGCTTCATTGTCTTTTGAAAGTTTAGCATTACCCTTGAATTGGATACTTGGTAAATTACCTATAGTACACTCAAGAGCGGCAGGAGTCATTTTCATATTTGCAACCATATCTTTCATTTCCTTGCAACATGCTGGTTCTGGGCATGAGCCAATACCATCGGCATTTACTGGGAAACATTTTAATGGAGTAAGCAATTCCTTGTCTTTATAATCTGGAACACCATCGCCGTCAGTATCTTTAGAAACCCCATGACTATCCACAGGTGCGCCCGCAGGTGTATTGGGTTCTAAGTCAAACTGATCTGTTACGCCATCATGGTCACTATCAGGAAGCACCACTTTTGGAAGCTTCATATGAGCTGGTTTGTTTAGCTCACCGTAAATGAAATTGTTTGGATTGATCCACCATAAAGGCTGAACTCGCTTAGATTTATTTCCAATATTAAAATTCAACTTAACACCACCATACCACCACGCATCATTAGCCACGCTAAATGGACTATGGTAAGCATTGAGATAACTATTATTAGTAAGGGTATTTTTAACTTCAAAACCAACATTCATAGCATCGGTAATTTTAAACGCTACACCACCACCAATGTTTATACCAAAATGGTCGAGACTACCATTATTACCGTTTGAAGTAAAAGAAGTATAAGGCCCTCCTGCAATACTTTGAGTAATAGTTGTTGAATAATATTCAACTCCAGTAATTAAGTAAAAATTAGTTTTAGGATTACCACGATAATGACTAATAGTATTTAAAGAAGTCAATAAATCTAACCCAAAATGGTAAGAATTATTTTTATAATCATTATGAACACTTGTGTTAAGATTCAATCCACCGCCACTATTTGTGTAATAAGAAAAAGTTGGGCGAACGGAAAAAGTATGGCTCAAAGATTTTCTTATTGAAATATTTGCACCTAAGCCAAAATCATTTCCCCACTCATTCGAAAGTGCGGCTGTACCTAGCCCAACACTGAACTCCCACTGGTCGCGAGGTTTAGTAGGGTAAGGATATTGATTATTAATGAACTCATTATACTGTGGAAGTGATTTGGTAGGAACTTTGGAACTGTCTTTCCAATCCCAACCCCAATCTGTCTGTGCCATACCAATTGTCTGAATAAAGACAATTAGAGCCGCCGCTAAAAGATACTTTTTGCTTGACATAAAAGATATTTATTGTTTTAAATGAAAAAGGGTTTTACAAAGAAGTCGAAATTATGAATTGTGAAGTAAGAAAAGCAACTTATTGCTAAAAAACAACCTTTCTTTAGCTTATAAGACAAAAGTAAAATGATTTACGTTGCCTGACTTGAAATTATTGTTACTAAGCTAACTATATTGCAGATATTTTTGGTATGAAGCTAGCGAAACAAGTTATATCGGAAGAGCTCGTTCTCTTTG
>JAYUFN010000238.1:0-1624 GCA_043738705.1 Bacteroidota bacterium | reverse complement strand
GCTGTAATCGGACCAGGTGGTAAAGTGATTCAAGAAATTCAACGCGAAACTGGTACTACTATCAATATCGAAGAAGTAGGAAATACTGGCGAAGTAAGCATCTTTTCTGCAAGTAAAGAAGCTGTTGATAAAGCCGTTGCATGGGTACGCGGTATTACAGCAATGCCAGAGGTTGGTGATGTGTATGAAGGCCCAGTGAAAGGCATTAAAGAATTCGGCGCTTTTGTTGAATTCATGCCGGGTAAACAAGGCTTATTACATATTAGTGAAATTAGCTGGAAGCGTTTAGAAACTATGGATGGATTATTTAAAGAAGGCGATATGGTGAAAGTGAAACTGGTTGGATTAGATCCAAAAACAGGTAAATTTAAATTGAGCCGTAAAGTATTAATGCCAAAACCAGAATTCAAACCTAGAGAGGATGGAAATCAGGGGCATGAAGAAAATGCTTAAATCTAATAACTTTAAAATGCTCTCCTATTCGAGAGCATTTTTTTTGACTTTTAATTACTGAATTATGCACGCATATATACAGATCGAAATTAAATTAGCTGATCAAGATTTGATCGATACTTTAATAGCGCAGCTTACCCATATTGGGTTCGAAGGTTTTGAGGAATTAACTGGTCAACTCAAAGCGTTTATCCCATCAACAGACTTTGATCGGCAGGCTTTACTAGCAGTTTTAAGTGCGGTAGATTTTTCGGAAACAGTAATAGAAAAACAAAACTGGAATGAGGTTTGGGAAGCAAATTTTGAACCGGTTCAGGTTACAGATTTTGTTGGAATCCGAGCTGCATTTCATGAACCAATACAAGGTGTAGCACACGAAATTATTATAACACCTAAAATGAGTTTCGGAACAGGTCATCACGCTACTACTTATTTGGTCATGCAGTCGATGCGCGATATACAACTGCAGGGAAAAACGGTTTTTGACTTTGGTACAGGTACTGGCATTCTTGCAATTCTTGCAGAAAAACTTGGCGCCGAAAGGGTTCTTGCAATCGATAATGATGACTGGTGTATTGAAAATGCAGAAGAGAATATTAAGATCAATCAATGCCAACATATCGAAGTTGCCAAAGGCGATAACGCCTTAATTGATTTTAAATTTGATTGTGTCTTGGCAAATATTAACAAGCATATCCTTTTAGAAAATATTCCTTACCTTACTGATTCACTTCAGTCGGGAAGTATTATTTTACTTAGCGGACTACTAGTGGATGATGAATCCGATATCCTAAAATCCTGTCAATCAGCTGGTTGGCAGCATCAGTTTACGAAAGAAAGAAATGGATGGATTGTTTGCCAGTTTCAGCTATAAGTCTGGCCTAAAAGCTTTGTTAAGTTTTTATTAAGCTTTAGTTAACTATATTTGATTTCTAAAAATTTTAAATCAACCTCAATGAACGAAATTCTGCTCATTGTCCTTGCCTACTTAATCGGCTCTATTCCCACTTCTATCTGGGTAAGTAGAAGGTTTTTTAATGTAGATATTCGTGATTATGGTAGTGGAAATGCTGGTGCTACCAATACTTTTCGTGTACTTGGATCTAAATGGGGTTCGATTGTGATGCTCGTTGACGTTTTAAAAGGTGTTCTTGCTACTTCACTCTATATT
>JAYUFN010000237.1:0-4673 GCA_043738705.1 Bacteroidota bacterium | reverse complement strand
AATCCTAATAGATCTCGTTGAAGAGAATGTGCCATCTATAAATGAATTTTCAGGTATAATAATAGGGGCTAAATTAATAACATCTAGCCTATTAAGCTCACTAGAAGCTTCAAGCTCAGATGGCAGATATTTTTTTTTCGAGAATAAACCAGCCGTCATAGGGGAGTGTATTTGAAAGATGAAAAAATTTATTTTCAATAATCCGGTTATCCTTTATTAAGCGTATCTGCGCTACTTGATCTTCTGCAAAATCTTTATTGTATACAAAAAGCATACAAGAAAAATCAATTGAGCTGTCTCGGTAAAAGATTTCTCTTGAATAAGACTTCCCTTTTAATTCAATAATTTTCTCTTCTTTCAATTCATTGTAATAGCAAAAAAGGAACTTAGTTTGAAAACTAATGTCAACTCTGATTTCTAGAAAACTATTTACAAAACCCAACCTGTCGCTCTTAGTCATAGCTACGCTCCTTTTCATTCAGATTTGATTTCAAATAGCAATGCTTCTATTTTGTGCAACTTATTTAATCACTCTTATAAAAATATCGTTACAAATTCATTATTAAAGAAATCGACAATCAAATAATCGTTATCAAATTATGAAGCCATGAATAAATAAAGAATAGCTTTCATATCAAATCAACTATTGTATACTTTTAACTTAAAAGCAGTTAATCATTAAGTTAATTCTCAAAACTCTATGAGTAGTTATCATAACAATTGTTACATTCAAGAAAATAAAAAAATCTAATGGAAAACAAAGAACAAACAAACCAGCAAACTGAAGAAACCATTCTAAAAACCCTTCAAGATAAATTCTCAGAATTAAAAGATATTGCCGGCGAATCTTTAGATCAGGTTCAAGAAAAAGCGGAAGAACTATTAGCTAAGGTTAAATCTAGTGAATTTGTAGATGAAACAAAAAAAACAATCACTGATTTATCTGAAGAAGCAAAGCAAAAGATGGGTAATTTGGCTGAAGAGGCAAAAGGAATCTGGAATAAGCTAACTGGCGGTCAAGGCTAGTCTATCCTGGTTTTAGTCAATAATTTGAAATAGGATTGGCGTTTGTTCCCCACAACCCTTACTATTTTAAGCCAGAACCCCTATATTTGCCCCTCTAAATTTTTCAATGTGTCAATTAAATTTTCAAAAGAAACTTACCTCTACTGGTACGAACTGATGCAGATGATTCGTCAGTTTGAGTTGAAAGCTGAAGAAATGTACAAAATGGCTGGAAAAATCCGTGGATTTTTTCACGCTTATATTGGACAAGAAGCTATTGCAGCAGGTTGCTTAACGGCAACAAAAGCGGATGATCCCTTTATTACGGCTTACCGCGACCATGGATTGGGATTGGCAAAAGGGATGTCGGCCAACTCTTGCATGGCTGAGTTATACGGTAAGGCAACGGGCTGTTCAAAAGGTAAAGGTGGTAGTATGCACTTTTTTAGTGCCGAGCACAAATTTTTTGGAGGACACGGAATTGTAGGCGCTCAAATAGGTACAGGTGCCGGCTTAGCCTTTGCAGAGAAATACAATGGTACCGATAATGTGGTAATTTGTTTTTTTGGAGATGGCGCCGCTCGTCAGGGAATTTTACATGAAACTTTCAATCTGGCTATGCTTTGGAAATTGCCTGTGATCTTTATTTGTGAGAATAATAATTACGCAATGGGTACTTCAATCGAACGTACCAGTAACGTAATTGATATTTATAAATTAGCTGATGCGTATGAAATGCCTGCCGATAAAGTTGACGGCATGACTCCTGAATCGGTTCACGAAAGTGTTGCAAGAGCAGTTAAAAGAGCTCGGGAAGGCGACGGTCCTACCTTATTGGAATTAAAAACCTATCGTTATAAAGGTCACTCAATTTCAGATCCTCAGAAATACAGATCCAAGGAAGAGGTGGACGAATTCAAAGATCAGGATCCGATCATCAAAGTTAAAAATACCATTCTTGAAAACGATTTTGCAACTCTTGAAGATCTTAAAGTAATAGATGACCGAATAGACGCGGTAGTTGAACAAAGTGTAAAGTTTGCCGAAGAAAGCCCCTGGCCTGATGATAGCGAAGTTTACAAAGACGTTTATATCGATAAGAATTATCCTTTTATAGTAGATTAATAATTATACATAACCCAATATCAAAATAGATTTATGAGTGAGCAACACCCAGCGCATACAGAAAGTAATGATATAGTATTGAAGGCGCAAAATTTTTGGCAGAAAAATTCAAAAACAGTTCTATCTATTATAGTAGCATTAATTGTTGTTGTAGGTGGTTGGATTGGGTATACCACTTATATTCTCAAACCAAAAGAAGATAAAGCTGCTGATGCGATTGTTAAAGTACAGGAATATTTTAAAATAGATTCAGCAAACTTAGTATTGAATGGCGACGGGCAAAGCAAAGGTGCCTTATACATCATTAATAATTATGGAGGCACTAAAACAGCTAATCTTGCAAAATTCTATGCTGGAGTTAGTTATTTACACAAGGGCGAATTTGCAAATGCTGTAAAATATTTGAAAGATTTTTCTACAGATGCTAAACAAGTACAACTACTAGCACTTGGAAATCTTGGAGACGCTTATGCCGAACTGAATCAGAAAGATGATGCAATTGCTATGTATAAAAAAGCAGCTACTGCTTTTGTGACAGACGAAAATAATTCTGCTGAATACCTTTTCCGTGCTGCTTTATTGTCAGAAACAACTGGAAAAGCAAAGGAAGCATTAGCACTCTATAAAGAAGTAAAGACAAAATATCCTAAGACAGATAAGGGCTTTCAAGCCGACAAATATATCTACCGTTTAAGTATAGAAAAAAGCGAATAGATTTGTAATAATGGCAAGTAAAGGAAATACATCATTAAGCAAAGGCATCCCTTCAATAAAGGATGCCTTTGTAGTTATAGTAAAGACCGAATGGAATGCTCCAATAATCAACAAATTGGAAGCGGGAGCAAAAAAGATTTTGAAGGCTAACAATATTGCTTGTAAAACCATTACAGTGCCCGGAGCTTTTGAAATTCCATTTGCAGTGAAAACCCATTATGCCTATAGCAAAATAGTGCCGGATGCTTATATCAGTCTGGGTACAATTATCAGAGGCGATACCCCACATTTCGATTATGTTTGTAAGGCAGTTACAGACGGTATCTTACAATTAAATTTGAGTTTAGATACACCCGTTATTTTCGGAGTACTAACTTTAGAAAATGAGCAGCAGGCTTGGGATCGAATTGATGGAGTTCACGGACACAAAGGAGAAGAAGCAGCTATTACTGCGATTAAAATGATTGCACTTAATCGAAAATTGAAATAAAGAAAGCGAATGCTAGTACACTTATTTGTTCCATGTTTTATAGATCAATTGTATCCAACGGTTGCGTTTAACATGGTAAAAGTATTGGAAAAAGCAGGCTGTGAAGTGCACTACAACCCAAAACAAACATGTTGCGGTCAACCAGCTTTTAACGCAGGTTTTTGGGGTGAGTCAAAAGAAGTATGTGCCAAATTTTTAGATGACTTTGAAGGGGCAGCATATATCGTTGCGCCGTCTGCTAGTTGTGTTGGTTTTGTAAGAAATTTCTATTCTAAAATTTTCGATAACTCAGCGCATTTACAACAAGCAAAAAAAACTTCAGAAAAGATTTTTGAATTATCAGAATTTTTGGTGCAAGTTTTACAAATCGATGAGCTAGGTGCAAGTTTTACAGGTAAAGTAACCTACCACGATAGTTGTGCTGGCTTAAGAGAATGCCATATCAAAACAGAGCCCAGACAATTATTAAGTAAGGTAACTGGATTAGAATTGGTGGAAATGAATGATGTTGAAACCTGCTGTGGTTTTGGAGGAACCTTTGCGGTCAAGTTTGAGCCCATCAGTGTCGCTATGGGCGAACAAAAAATAACTCATGCTATTGCAACTAACGCCGAATACATTGTTAGCACTGATATGAGTTGTCTCATGCATATTGATGGTTGCCTAAAGAACCATCATTCAAATATAAAAGTACTGCACTTAGCAGATATTCTTGCCAGTGGCTATTAAGTTAA
This sequence comes from Bacteroidota bacterium, assembly GCA_043738705.1. Classification (GTDB taxonomy): domain Bacteria; phylum Bacteroidota; class Bacteroidia; order Chitinophagales; family Chitinophagaceae; genus Sediminibacterium. The sequence goes on along the minus strand of JAYUFN010000237.1, from coordinate 605 downwards.
TTTGGACTAGCTTTTTTTTAATTTTAAATTTTTATTTTTTAATTTTCTTTCATGCAATATTGGTTAATTAAATCAGAGCCCTTCAAATACAGTTGGGAAACTTTTCAGGAAGAAGGTAAAACTATTTGGGATGGCGTTCGAAATTATGCTGCTCGTAATAACCTTCGAGCTATGAAAAAAGGGGATCTTGCTTTTTGGTATCATAGTAATGAGGGAATGGAAATAGTTGGTATTGCAACAGTGGTGAAAGAGAGTTATCAAGATCCTACTACTGATAATCCTGCATGGCTGGTGGTAGAGTTCAAGCCTTTTAAAAAACTTAAGAAACCCGTTTCACTCTCATTGCTGAAGAATGATCCAAGGCTGACAAATATGGATTTGGTTAGACTTGGCAGACTATCTGTGCAGACTGTAAAAGAAGAAGAATGGAATATTGTGATGAAATATGCAGCCTCAAAATAAACAGAAACTCTTAGTGTTAACGGGAGCTGGGATCAGCCCAGTGGCGGTATCTTTTTAATCTTTTACTAACAAACACTGATGTAATCTTGCATAAATACAATTGAATGCGTAAAAAACCGGTGTTTCTATTCTTATTATTATTT
>JAYUFN010000236.1:0-1637 GCA_043738705.1 Bacteroidota bacterium | reverse complement strand
AGATGCAGGTGCTCCGATGGAAAAGTGGGAATTAGAAAAGCTGAAAGAATACTACGATGTGATCAAACCTTATATGTCTGAAGAAGGTATCAAAGAGGTAGAAAGGGTTGGGAAGTATTTATATGATCAAGAGTTTGGTTGGGTAACCCCAACCTTGAATGGAGAAATTTGTGTGTATGGATACCGTGATAAATGGGGGATCATCAAATGCAGTATTGAAGAAGCCTATAATAATGGAAAACTGGATTGGAAAAAACCAATTAGTTGTCATTTGTTTCCAATCAGGATTAAAACAAGCAAAAGCGACCCCGATATTGAATACTTAAACTATGAACCTCGTGAAGATCTTTGTGCTGCTGCTTGTAGCTTGGGCAAACACTTAAAGATGCCTGTTTATGTTTTTCTGAAAGAATCGATTATCAGAAAATACGGAACCCAATTTTATGAAGCACTCGAAGCAACTGCCAAAGAATTGAATAAAAATAAATAATAACTATGAAGGATAATGCTGCATCTTTTATTGCCAAGAGTACTATTAAAGCTGCTGATCTGGATCATCGTAGAAAGATCAATTTTAATATTGGTAAATACAATGCAGTAGTCCCAATTGGCAAACAACAATTTACTGATCTAGGCCTTGCAAGAGAAATTGCTAAGAATAGAAAATGGGATGCCATTGAGCATCTCGATACTTTATTGGAGGATTTTGAAAAACGTATTTCTGCAAGAGGAGCAAAAGTTATTTGGGCAGAAGATGCGCAAGATGCACTAGCTGAAATTAAAAAAATTTGTAAGGCTAAAAATTGTAAAATACTTGTGAAGAGCAAGAGTATGGTTACTGAAGAAATTCATCTCAACGATTTTCTAGAAGCCAATGGAATTGAAAGCGTAGAAACGGATCTTGGAGAATACATACAGCAATTAGATGGAGAGCCTCCTTATCATATCGTTACCCCTGCAATGCATAAAAGTAAGGAAGATGTAGCTAGATTGTTTGCTGATAAGTTAGGCGTTCCGGGAGGCTTATCGCCAGAAGAATTAACACTTGTCGCCAGGAATAAATTGCGTGAAAAGTATGTGCAGGCAGAAATAGGAGTTACTGGAGCTAATTTTATTATTTCAGATATCGGAGCAATTGCTATTACTGAAAATGAAGGAAATGCACGCTTAAGTTGTTCATTTCCAAAAACACATATTGTAGTGGTGGGTATTGAAAAGATGCTGCCCTCTATTCACGACTTACCGCTTTTTTGGCCACTGTTATCAACTTTTGGAACAGGGCAAAGAGTAACCGTTTATAATACAATTGTAACAGGTCCACGACAAGCTGATGAGAGCGATGGTCCTGAAGATATGTATGTTATATTACTAGATAATGGCAGAACAAATCTTCTTGCAAATCCAATTACAAGAGAAGCGCTGTATTGTATTCGCTGTGGTGCGTGTTTGAATGCTTGCCCAGTATATAAAAACATTGGTGGACATAGTTATGAAACCACGTATAGTGGCCCCATTGGAAAAGTAATTACGCCCCATTTGAGTGGAATGAAGGAATACAAACACCTTAGTTACGCTTCATCACTTTGTGGCAATTGTACCGAAGTTTGCCCGGTAAGAATTAACCTACACGAACTGTT
>JAYUFN010000235.1:0-1638 GCA_043738705.1 Bacteroidota bacterium | reverse complement strand
CTATCAGTGAAGGTGGATTATTCCAGAAAGTATTTTCCAACCCGGACATTAAAAACGCTACGGTTGCCAGTGTAATAGAACCCGCTTTCCCAATCGTGGAATTTAATACACCCATAGAAAAATTAAGTACGCTTATCAACAAAGAAAATGGTGCTGTGCTGAGCAAAGATGAAACCGGTAATTTCCATATTGTTACCAAATACGATGTAATCAATGCGCTGGGGAAATAATGAGCGCAGATTACCGCTTTTAGGGAATACACTTAAGCGGCACTATTCTTCAAAAGAATAAAGATTGGCTTCCGTTTAGAATAGTAGTAATACGATATAAAAACTGTATGAATTACTAGTGTGCAATCGTGCTATTTACTATCGCAATGATGAATACCGAAGATTAAAAATCTGTTAAAACCGCTCTTGTCTACCCTATTCGTAGTATCTACATTTGTATCAGAAGTTGATTGGTATTCGAATCCAATATCCCGAGAAAAAACCAGAACAACCTTATTCGATATCCAATATCCAAGAAAATCTAATTAAATCCAGTATCAGTCAACTTTTTTTTATTTTATTATCCAGATTGCAATACAAGCCCGGTTTAAAATCCAACATCCTTAAGAATCACCAATATCCATTAGAAAAACATCAGTGAAAAATCATTACTGAAATCCAATTTCCATTAAAGAACCGTCCTAAGAAAAACATCGTATCCAATTATCATTGAAAAAACCAGTTTAATCTTCAGTACCCTCCTGCTAAATTTTTACATTTAGCAGGAGGCAAAAGAGTTCTCGTGTACAATTTTACACCCTCCTTTCTCAATACTTTCCCATCCTTTTATTTCATCTGAAGCCATCGCTTTACAAGCGTATAAGGATTTTGGTTACTGCCAAATCTATAATTTGCAGGAAACAATCCGGCATGGCCATATTTACTGATCAGTTGGGGAGGTTGGTTACCATAACTGGTATACCAAAACGTATTATTTCATTGGTCCCCTCACAAACAGAATTGCTATATGATTTGGGATTGAATAATGAAGTAGTGGGTATTACAAAATTTTGTATTCGTCCCGATAGTTGGTTTGAATCAAAAGTAAAAGTTGGCGGCACCAAATCATTGTATACAGCAACAATAAAAATGATGGCGCCCGATCTGATCCTCGCCAACAAAGAAGAAAATACAAAAGAACAAATCGATGAACTGGCAAAGGATTATCCTGTTTGGGTAAGCGATATCAATACCCTTGATGATGCATGCAGTATGATACTTGAGATTGGTAAAATCACAGGACATACAAATAAGGCAACAGCAATAGTTAACAAAATCAATGAAAAATTTTTGCAGTTTATTCCATTCAAAAAAATAGAAAGTACCTGCTATTTAATCTGGCGCAAGCCATACATGACTGTTGGTGGCGACACCTTTATCAACCACCTGCTCAATCGCGCTGGTTTTAAAAACATATTTGAGGATCAGCAACGCTATCCTGAAATAAGCATTCAACAACTGGTTGATGAAAACTGTCAGCTCTTGTTGCTTTCTTCAGAGCCCTTCCCTTTCAAAGAAAAACATGTACAGGAATTACAACAACAACTACCGTTTACAAAAATAGCATTGGCAGATGGTGAAATGTTTA
>JAYUFN010000234.1:0-4723 GCA_043738705.1 Bacteroidota bacterium | reverse complement strand
TTTGACCGTGAATTTTTTCAGATTCATTGTTGATCATTACTACTTGATCATAGATCTCATCGTAAGTAAGATTGCGCTTACGTTCCATAGTTCCTGTTGCACAAAATTTACAAGTAAGACTGCATCCGACCTGAGAAGAAACGCAGGCTGTTTTTCTTTCTGCTGTAGGAATTAAAACTCCTTCAATCATATGTCCATCAAAAGTTTTGAAACGAGTTTTAACGGTGCCATCCTCGCTCACCTGCGAAAGATTAATTTTTAAAGCAGGTAAGCAAAACTCATTAGCAAGTTTTGTGCGGAGTTCCTTACTCAAATTGGTCATATCATCAAAGCTATGGGCATGTTTCTGCCATAGCCATTCGTGTACTTGTTTAACGCGGAATTTCTTTTCTCCAATGGTTTCAAAATAGCTTTCCAACTCACTCAAACTAAGGTGGCGTATGTTTTTTAAAGATTCCTTCATGCTGCAAAGATACCTTTTGCTGTACTGAGGGGCAATTTTTCGTGCACAAATAATATCTTGTGACCATAATTGCATGATATCTTAAGAACTTTTAGACTAATAATATGAAAACTTGCTATGTAATAGATGCTGTTAGAACTCCTATTGGACGTTACGGCGGGAAGCTAAAAGATACCAGACCGGATGATCTGTTAGCGCATGTGATCAGAGTTTTGTTGAGTAGGAATCCAAATATCGACCCGGCTGCTATTGAAGATGTGATAGCCGGAGCAGCTAATCAGGCGGGAGAAGACAATCGCAATGTGGCCCGTATGGCAGCTCTGTTAGCAGGCTTACCTGTATCTGTTGCTGGAACTACCGTAAATCGTTTGTGCGCTTCCGGATTGCAGGCTATTATGGATGCGTCAAGGGCCATCATGTGTAATGAAGGTTTATTATACATCGCATCAGGTGTGGAAAGTATGACCCGTGCACCTTTTGTAACTGCCAAGTCTGCATCTGCCTGGAACAGAAATATCGAAACTTTTGATACCACAATGGGTTGGCGCTTTGTAAATAAGGCTTTGGCAGAACGTTATCCCCCTTATTCTATGGGCGAAACAGCAGAGCATATTGCAAAACAATGGCAGATTAGTCGCGAAGCGCAAGATGCTTTTGCATGGTCTTCCCAAGAAAAATATTTTGCAGCCTTGGCCGCTAATAAATGGGAGGACGAAATTGCAGCGATTGAAATGATGAATGATGACAGATTGATTACATGGTTTCAAGATGATGAGCATCCTAGACATAGTTCACTTGAAAAATTAGCACAACTAAAACCAGCTTTTGCAGAAAACGGAACGGTAACAGCAGGAAATGCGTCTGGTATCAATGATGGCGCCGCAGCTATGTTATTGGCAAGTGAAGAAGCCGTTAAAATTTTCAACCTCCAACCGATTGCGCGGATAGTTAGTATGGGGGTAGCAGGAGTTGAACCGGCTATTATGGGAATGGGGCCAGTGATCTCAACAGAGAAAGCTTTATTGAGGGCTCAACTTAAGATTAGTGACCTAGATCTGATTGAACTGAATGAGGCTTTTGCTTCACAGAGTTTGGCATGTATTCAGGAACTAGATTTGGATGCTTCTAAAGTTAATGTAAACGGTGGTGCTATTGCATTGGGCCACCCGCTGGGGTGCAGTGGGGTAAGAATTTCTACCACTTTACTTCATGAAATGTTTCGTAATAAATCGCGCTACGGCTTAGCTAGTATGTGTGTGGGAGTAGGGCAGGGCGCATCTGTGATTTATGAGGGTTTATGATTTTTGAGGAGCAATTTTATCGTTCTGCAACTTTATCTCTTTGTTATTGTTTGATGAATGGAAACACAAAACCGAAAAATATATATTATTTTCATTGTCATTAAAAAATTGATACTACTAAAATGTATAAGTTCATGAAAAAAATCGCTTGTTTATTCATCGTATTTCTTGCTATTGGCTTTTCTTTAAAAGCACAAGACAAGGACAGTTTACAGCAGTATATCGGGAAATTTAATTTCCCAGAAGGTGGTATTGTTTCCTATGTTGCAGTAACGGTTGAAGCCGGGAAATTGAACTTCAGTTCAGACAAAGGAACCGGTACACTCGAAAAAGTTGTAACGGATTCTTTCAACATTCCGGAATATCAGGGAACTGCAAAGTATGTACGCAATGGCGAAAGTAAAATTACCGGCGTAATAATTGATGTAATGGGATATCATTTGGAAGGTACCAAAGAAGTTCCTGCAATGGCTTTGCTGATTGACCGTCAGCGTTATTTAAAATTGGAAACTAATCAACTCCTTGTTCGATAAACTAACCTGAGTTCCGGTAACCAGATTTTTTATTACTACTGTATTTTCTAACAATTCCTTACTGCCAAGAATCACGGCATAAGGAATTTGTTTTTTATCGGCATACTTGAATTGTTTATCGAACTTACTATTCTCATGATAAAGTTCGCAACTAGTTCCGCTTGAACGTAATGATTGCATCAGCCCAAAAGCTGCTTTGCTTTCAGCTTCACCCAAATTAAAAAATAGCACCTGTGTTCCTGTTTGTACTTCGGCAGGGAATAGTTGCAGTTCTTCCATCACATCGTAAATCCTATCTACACCAAATGAAATACCAACTCCAGGAATATTAGGAACGTCGAAGGTTCCGGTAAGATCATCGTAACGACCACCGCCTCCAATACTTCCCATTTGCACCTTGTTTGCTTTTACTTCGAAAATAATTCCGGTATAATAATTCAGCCCTCGCGCCAGCGTAAAGTCTGCCTGTAAATGTTTGCTAACGAAACTATCCTGATGATATGCAAGTAAATACTCCAATTCAGCAATGCCTTTATTGGCCGTATCGGTTGTGCCTATTATTTTTTTAAGCTGTTCGATTTTTGAATTATTATCACCGTTAATTTGTAGGTAGGTTTCGATGGTATCAATCTGCGATTGGCTCAATCCTTTTTCGCTCAATTCTACTTTTACTTTTTCTAAACCTATCTTATCCAACTTATCGATAGCTACAGTAATGTCTACCATTTTATCAGCCCCTCCGCAACATTCAGCAAGTGCTTCAAGAATTTTTCTGCTATTAATTTTAATGGTTACATCTACGCCGAGTTGCTCAAAAACGCTTGCATACATATTTGCCAATTCCACTTCGTTCAGCAAAGAGTAGCTTCCCACTACATCCGCATCACATTGATAGAACTCTCTGTAGCGACCCTTTTGTGGACGATCTGCCCTCCATACCGGTTGTATTTGATAGCGTTTAAAAGGCATGGTGAGTTGTCCGTGATTCATTGCCACATACCTAGCAAAGGGGATCGTTAAATCATAACGTAATGCTCGTTCTGTTAAACCTTTGGTATTTTTCCCAGATAATATTTTATCAAATTCCAATTTAGATTGCTCCTGTTTTGCAGGATTATCCAAACCATTATTTAATATTTTAAAGATCAGCTTATCTCCCTCATCACCATATTTACCCATTAGCGTGTCGAGGTTTTCCATTGCAGGCGTTTCTAGCGGCTGAAATCCGTAAAGTTCAAACACATTTCTTATGGTTTGAAAAATATAGTTTCTTTTTCTAACTACGGGTGCGCTAAAATCTCTTGTTCCTTGTGGTAAACTGGGTTTGCTCATAAACTTTGCTAATGGCGACAAATATAAGTAAAGTGAAAAGTAGAAAGTAAAAATTCAAAATGCAAAAGTGGAACACTTATTTTTGATTTCGATGTTTTTTATTTCAGCTTATAAAGCTAACAATCATTAGCTTTCAAACGTTTGCGGGCTTATGGAATTGCGAAAAATCGGCATCTAAGTATCAAGAAATGGTTTTGTTTTGAATTGCAGGTATTTTTTGAAGAACACAATTGAATTATTAACTAAATTGCCCACCCCATTCAACTAAATGTTAAATGCAAGAAAGTTTCAGAGATAAACAGCAGAAAAGTTATACTTTAATGCGAATGACATATAATCTTACTATGGCTGTTCTGATATTAGGAATGGCAGTTGTCATGTTCTTTGCAGAGCGATTAAAAATTCAACAGATTATGGAAGTCGATAACACTTTTCGCTATTTGTTTGGAGGCATCTGTTTGTTGTATGGCGGGTTTAGGTTGTACAGGGGTATAAACCGGGATTATTAGTGATGAAAGAGATACTTACAAAAGGTTTTTGGATCATGGGTTTTTTACTCTTCTTTGCTTGCAAGGGCAAAGATAAAGTGGATAAAGATGATCGGGATACGCCTAATAAAGGTACTATCAGGATTAGTGTAGATGAAAGTTTTAAGCCAGTGATAGAAGAGCAGATCAAAATTCATCATTCCGCTTTTCCAGATACAAAAATTATTGTTTCTTATAAATCCGAAGTTGAGTGTTTAAAGGACTTACAAGACGATAGTACGAGAATGATTTTGATAGCGAGGGGATTATCAAAAGTAGAGTCATCGATCTTTGAATCAAGTTTAGGATACAAGCCTCAATTTGCCATTTTGGCTTATGATGCAGTTGCTGTGATTGTGAATCATGCTTCACCCGACAGCGTTTTTACTTTGAAAGAGCTTCAGGATATCTTAAGTGGTAAAAGCAAGAAGATCGCAGTGATGGATGGAAAAAATGCAACCAGCACGGTTCGGTTCTTACAGGACTCTGTTTTGAGAGGTAAAAAATTTGGGGAGAATGTTGTTGCATCAAAAAATAGCGATGATGTAATTGACATTGTTTCAAAAA
>JAYUFN010000233.1:0-4724 GCA_043738705.1 Bacteroidota bacterium | reverse complement strand
ACAAAAAGAGGCCCGCTTTTCTTAGCAGATACAACTGTAAATTTTAATCCAACTGCCGAAGAGCTTGCTGATATCACCATGATGGTAGCTAAAGAAGTGCGTAATTTTAATCTTACTCCCAGAATTGCTATGTTGAGTTATAGTAATTTCGGAAGTAGCGATTCTCCTGAAGCAAGGCTAGTAGCAAATGCAACTAAAATATTAAAACAACGAAACCCTTCTTTGATCGTTGATGGAGAAATGCAAGGTAGCCTGGCTTTCAATAAAGAAATTTTAAAAGATAATTATCCGTTTAGTGAATTAGTGGATGAAGAAGTAAATGTACTGATGTTCCCGAATTTAACTTCCGGCAACGTAACATATAATTTGTTGAAAGAGATTGGTGGAGCAGATGCTATTGGACCTATTTTATTAGGATTAAAAAAACCTGTTCATGTGCTGCAATTAGGTAGCAGTGTAAGAAATATTATTAATATGGCAATTGTTGCTGTGGTTGATGCGCAATTGAAATGCAAGGGTGATATTGATGAAGCAGTGCAAACAAGTAGCTGGTGGAAGCGATTAAAGAAAAAGAAAAAATAGCAAACTCATTTAAATAGCAACAATGTCTTTTTTCACACATTTCGGATCTTATTTATTGATGCTGAAGGGAATGTTTACCAAACCCGAAAACTGGCGTATGTATTGGAAAGAATTCATGCATCAATGTGTAGAGATAGGTCTTGGTGCTTTACCAATTGTTGTGATCATTTCAATTTTTTTAGGTGCGGTAACTACCGTTCAAACCGCTTATCAATTGGTAAGTCCTTTAGTGCCTGCTTCTACCATTGCGCAGATTGTTAGGGATAGTATGATACTCGAATTATCTCCAACAGTATTGAGTATTGTATTAGCTGGCGTTGTAGGAAGTAAAATTGCGAGTGAATTAGGAAATATGCGTATTAGTGAACAGATTGATGCACTAGAAATTATGGGTATTAATTCTAAAAGCTATTTGATTTTACCTAAAATTTTAGCTGCATTACTGGTGATACCCTGCCTCATTGTAATCTCTGCTGTATTGGGAATTTGGGGAGGAAGAATGGCTGGTTCCATGTCGGGTATTATTGCTACTGATATATTCGACACAGGGTTAAGAAAGAACCTGAATTTATATAATATCAATTTCTCAATGTATAAAGCTTACACTTTTGCATTTATCTTAAGTTCAGTGCCAGCCTATTTTGGATACCATGTAAAAGGCGGAGCACTGGAAATAGGGCGTGCTAGTACTTCTGCGGTAGTTGTGAGTTGTATTTTAATTCTGGTTGCTGATTATGCGCTGGCTGCATTGTTATTATAATCTAATCACAATGGCTATCTTAATTTTCAAAAAAATATTTCGAAAAGAAATTTAAAACTCTAGAAAGTGAATCCCAAATTTGAAAATTTTAGAAGAAAAATAACGAACCCGCTTAAGTTTCGTTTTTTTATGCTACAGAAATTGCCAGCAGCTTTCATAGCAGGACTTCGTATAAAGGAATTCGATCCGAAAAAAGTGGTCGTGAGTATTTCGCATAAATGGCTTAATCAAAATCCTTTTAATTCCATGTATTTCGCTGTTCAATCAATGGCTGCAGAAATGAGTACCGGGATGCTTGCTTTTGCTCAGGTATATCAAAGAAATCCTTCTGTTAGTATGCTAGTTGTGGGTATGGAAGGAAAGTTTCATAAAAAAGCAATCGACAAGCTTGCATTCACATGCGCAGATGGAGAAGCTATTGAGCAAGCAGTTGAATTGGCTGTAACGACCGGAGAGGGGCAAACTATTAAATGTTATACAGTAGGAACGAATTTTGCAGGTGAAATTGTTTCTGAATTTTGGTTTACCTGGAGTTTCAAAATCAAATTAAAATAACGGGATACATTAGTTGAACTGAATTCTTAAATTGCCTTATTCAATAAGGTGGAGGAATAAAATGAAAATTGCATTTCATGGTGCTGCTAGAACAGTAACTGGATCAAAGCATTTAATTACTTTACAAAATAATCAGAAAATTTTGTTGGACTGTGGAATGTTTCAGGGCTTAGGTAAAGAGACCGATGCAATGAACCGTAATTTTGGATTTGATGCTTCTGAAGTGGATGTAGTGATCTTATCACATGCCCATATTGATCATTCAGGATTGATTCCAAAACTTGCAAACGAAGGGTTTACTGGAAAAATATTTTGTACTCCAGCCACGAAAGATTTAGCAGCTATTTTACTAGAGGATTCAGCAGTCATTCAAAGAGCAGATACGAAATTTATTAATAAGCGAAGAGCAAAACAAGGTCTGGCTTTATATGAACCACTCTATTCCTTAGATGATGTTACAATAGCAATGAATCTTTTTGAAACAGTAGAATACGAAAAATGGCAGATCGCTTTGCCAGGAGTAGAGTTGATGTTTACAGATGCCGGTCATATCATTGGTAGTGCTGCGGTAAGTTTAAAAATATCGGAGAAAGATAAAATTACTAGAATCTGCTTCAGTGGTGATGTAGGAAGATACCGTGATGTAATTCTTCGATCTCCATCTGTGTTTCCGCAAGTAGATTATCTTTTATTAGAAAGTACTTACGGAAATAAATTGCATGATGAAGTGTACAGTACTCCTGATGGCTTATTGAAATGGGTACAACATACTTGTGTGGTAAAAAAAGGGAAACTTATTATCCCTGCTTTCAGCGTTGGAAGAACGCAGGAAATTTTATATGATCTGAATCAATTGTCACTAGAGAAAAGATTGCCAAAGGTTCCAATATATGTAGACAGCCCATTAAGTAGGGAAGCTACAGCAGTCATCAAATCTTATCCGCAATATTTTAATAAACGTATTCAAAAGGTGATGGAAACGGATGAGGACCCATTTGATTTTGAAGGCCTAAATTATATTAAGACCGTTGATGAAAGTAAGAATTTAAATTATTTGGAGCAACCTTGTGTGATTATATCTGCTAGCGGAATGGCTGATGCCGGAAGGGTAAAGCACCATATTATGAATAATATTGGCGGCTCACAAAATACGATTCTGATGGTTGGATATTGTGAGCCTCGATCATTAGGTGGAAGGTTGATGCACGGAGATAAAATTGTAAGAATATTCGGAGAAGAATTTGAAGTGATTGCAGAAGTTGGTTCTTTGAGGAGCATGAGTGCTCATGGAGATTATGATGATCTTTGCCAGTTTATAAATTGTCAGAACGTGCAAGAAATAAAAACAGTATTTCTGGTGCATGGTGAATACGATGTGCAACAGGATTTTGCCAACCGATTAAATAGAAAAGGGTTTAAAGATGTTGAAATCCCGGAAATACATTCGGAAAAAATTCTTTCATAAATATAAATTTACTAATGGCATTACCCATAAAGGCTTTTTTATTCGACTTGAATGGTACAATGATTGATGACATGCAATATCATAACAAAGCATGGTTTGATATCCTAAACGATGATCTCGGTGGGAACCTTAGTTGGGAAGAAGTGAAAGAACAGATGTACGGAAAAAATACTGAGCTCTTGATAAGAGTATTTGGGAAAGACCGATTTACTAAGGAAGAGATGGACGCACTTTCTGTTGAAAAAGAAAAAAGGTATCAGGCAGCATATCGACCCATCTTAAAACTGATAGCTGGATTAGATGATTTTTTTAGAAACGCACATCAAGAAAAAATATTAATGGGTATTGGCTCTGCAGCAATCCCTTTCAATATCAACTTTGTGTTAGATGGTTTGAATTTACATCACTATTTTAAATCAATTGTGAGTGCAGATGATGTAGTAGAAAGCAAACCTAATCCTGAAACTTTTTTAAAGGGCGCTGCTGAATTAGGTGTTTTACCAGAAGAATGTATTGTATTTGAAGATGCTCCAAAAGGGGTAGAAGCCGCACAAAGAGCAGGAATGAAAGCGGTTGTCTTGACTACCATGCATGAAGCACATGAGTTTTCAGCTTACAGTAATATTATTTGTTTTATTAAAGATTACAACGATTTAATACTTGCAAATCTGATTTAATGGTAAAAAAGATCTAATAAAAAATCCTTCGCCCCAAGTAATCGAGATCGAAGGATTTTTTATTAGAACTATTAACTGATCTACCAAAACTTCACATACAGTGCGGTAATGATAAATAAAATAATAACAATTAAAACAGTTGTTGAGGGGGAAAGCTTAAACATAGACCGATCTAATTCGAAAGCCTTAGAATTAATTTTTGGTCCAGCCAAACTAACTGATATCATAGCAATCATTGTAAATAAGAACGATAAGCCCATACAAATATGGAAAGGTATTTCAAAGCCACCCTTGCCATTTGGATAAGCAGTATATAATAATGTTTCATTTCCAAAAAGACTAGGAGCGAACTCGTTAAATAAAACGGATAATAGGAACCCGGTTAACAGACCAACAATTGCTGCTGCGCCGGTAGTTCGCTTCCAAAACATTCCTAATATAAACATAGAAAAAACACCGGGACTTATGAAACCAGTATATTTTTGGATATAAGTAAATCCGCCAACGCCCCCAATTCCTAATAAGTCGTTCCATGTAAACAATACTGCTAAAATCATAGCAGCAAAAACAGCGAAGCGGCCAATGTATACTTGACTTTTTTCATCTGCTTCCTTTTGAATATATTTTTTATGGATATCTAAAGTGTAAATAGTTGAAATGCTATTTACTTTTCCGGCAAGCGAAG